>CATXJW010000035.1 GCA_958370325.1 uncultured Collinsella sp.
TACTCCAAAAACTCAATCGCGTCAAGGCTTTTCTTGCCCAACGGTCGGTACCTGATAAACTATTAGGTTGCGATAACTGGCGAAGCTATGCCTCGCCAACCCACCGAGCATTTCCGTGAAGGAGGAAAAACCTGGTGACCTACGCATACACTGCCACTGAGCGCAAGCGCGTCAGCTTCGGGAAAATCCCGGAGGCCATGGAGCTCCCCAACCTTATCTCTGTTCAAAGGGAATCCTTTGAGCGTTTTAAGGACGAGGGCCTTCGTGAGGCGTTCAAGGAATCCAGCCCCATCCAGAGCCAGAACCATGTTCTCGAGGTTACCTTCGGCGAGCATCAGTTCGGCGACCCCGCGCACACCGTCGAGGAGTGCCGCGAGAAGGATATGACCTATCAGGCTCCGCTTCTGACCGACGTCCGTCTCACCAACAAGGAGACCGGCGAGATCAAGGAGCAGCTCGTCTTCATGGGCGACTTCCCCATGATGACTGATCAGGGCACCTTCATCATCAACGGTACCGAGCGTATCGTCGTCTCGCAGCTCGTCCGCTCCCCGGGCGTGTACTACAGCTCCGAGATGGATTCGGGCAAGCAGATCTACAAGGCCCAGATCATCCCGTCCCGCGGTGCCTGGCTTGAGTTTGAGGTCGACAAGCGCGACCAGCTCATGGTCTCCATCGACCGTAAGCGCAAGCAGAGCGCCACGATGTTCCTGCGCGCCCTTGGCATCGCCGTCACCAACGACGACATCATCGAGCTGCTCGGCAACTCCGATGTGATCAAGCGCACCCTGGAGCGCGACACCGCCCTCACTCGCGAGGACGCCCTCATCGAGATCTACCGTCGCCTGCGCCCGGGCGAGCCTCCCACCGTGGACGCTTCCCGCAGCCTGCTCGAGGGTCTGCTCTTTAACCCGCAGCGCTACGATCTGGCCCGCGTCGGTCGTTACAAGGTCAACAAGAAGCTCAACCTCACTACCGAGGAAGAGGTTACGGTGCTTACCGACGAGGATATCGTCGCGACGCTGCGCTACCTGCTGTCCCTCGCTGCCGGTGAGCAGGGCTTCAAGGTCGACGACATCGACCACTTCGGCAACCGCCGTATCCGCACCGTCGGCGAGCTCGTCGCCAACCAGTTCCGTATCGGCATGAGCCGTATGGAGCGCGTCGTCCGTGAGCGCATGAGCTCCCAGGACATCGACGAGATCACCCCGCAGTCGCTCATCAACATCCGCCCGATCGTGGCCTCCATCAAGGAGTTCTTCGGTTCCTCGCAGCTCTCGCAGTTCATGGACCAGGCGAACCCCCTGACCGGTCTGACCCACAAGCGCCGTCTGTCCGCACTCGGCCCTGGTGGTCTTGCCGGCCACAAGTCCGGCTCCAGCCGCCGCACCAACGTGCCGACGGCCGTCCGCGACGTTCACAATTCGCACTACAGCCGCATGTGCCCGATCGAGACCCCCGAAGGCCCCAACATCGGCCTGATCGGCTCGCTGGCCCTCTACGCCCGCGTCAACGAGTATGGCTTCATCGAGGCCCCGTTCCGTCGTGTCGAGAACGGCGTTGCCACCGACCAGATCGACTGGATGACCGCTGACGAGGAAGAGAAGCACGTCATCGCGCCGGCCAACACGCCGCTCGATCCCAAGACCAACGAGTTCATCACGACCGATGCCGAGGGCAAGATCGTCCGTCCGCACACCGTGATCGCCCGTACCCGCGACTTCGACGGCTCCTTCGGCGCTCCCGCCGACGTGCCCGTCGAGGACGTCGACTACATGGACGTCTCGCCGCGTCAGATGCTCTCCGTCGCAGCCACGCTGATCCCGTTCCTTGAGCACGACGACGCCAAGCGTACGCTGATGGGCGCTAACATGCAGCGCCAGGCCGTGCCGCTGGTTCACCCCGCCGCTCCCTATGTCGGTACCGGCATGGAGCGTCGCGCCGCTCTGGACTCCGGCGAGGTCACCCTGGCCAAGAACGCCGGCGAGGTCATCTTTGCCGACGCCGCCAAGATCATCGTCAAGCATGCCGGCGGCATGGACGAGTATCACCTGGCCAAGTACCAGCGCTCCAACCAGTCCACCTGCATCAACCACCGTCCGCTCGTGCGCGTCGGTGACACCGTTGAGCAGGGCGAGCCCCTGGCTGACGGTCCTTCGACCGATCACGGCGAGCTCGCACTGGGTCAGAACCTCACCGTGGCCTACATGCCGTGGGAAGGCTTTAACTACGAGGACGGTATCGTCGTGTCCGAGCGCCTGGTGGCCGAGGACCTGCTGACGACCATCAACATCACTCGTCACGAGATCGACGCCCGCGACACCAAGCTCGGCCCCGAGGAGATCACCCGCGAGATCCCGAACCTCTCCGAGGACATGCTTGCCAACCTCGACGAGGACGGTATCATCCGCATCGGCGCCGAGGTCGGCCCTGGCGACATCCTGGTCGGCAAGGTCACGCCTAAGGGCGAGAGCGCTCTGACCGCCGAGGAGCGCCTGCTGCGCGCCATCTTCGGTGCCAAGGCTCACGACGTTCGCGACACTTCCCTTAAGATGCCTCACGGCGCTTACGGCCGCGTTATCGACGTCGTCCGCTTTAGCCGCGAGAACGGCGACGACCTGGCCCCCGGTGTCAACGAGCAGGTGCGCGTCTACGTCGCCCAGCGTCGTAAGATCCAGCAGGGCGATAAGATCGCCGGCCGCCACGGCAACAAGGGTGTTATTTGTAACGTTCTGCCGGTCGAGGACATGCCCTACATGGCTGACGGTACCCCGATCGACGTTATCCTCAACCCGCTGGGCGTTCCTTCGCGTATGAACGTCGGCCAGCTGCTCGAGTGCCACCTTGGCTGGGCTGCTGCCTGCGGTTGGGATACCGAGCAGGCCGACTCCGACAAGTACGTCCCCGGTCCGTTCTTCACCGCCACGCCCGTCTTCGACGGCGCCAAGGAGGACGAGATCGCCGAGGTCATCCGTCGTGCCAACAAGAACATGCTCAACAAGGCCACCGCTGCCTTTGGCGATCACATGCGCCCCGAGTTCGTCACCCAGCTTGACGAGCGCGGCAAGACCCGTCTGTTCGACGGCCGCACCGGCGAGGAGTTCCGCGAGCCCATTACCGTGGGTACGTCCTACATCCTCAAGCTCGGCCACATGGTCGACGACAAGATCCACGCCCGTTCGACCGGCCCTTACAGTCTGGTTACCCAGCAGCCTCTGGGCGGCAAGGCCCAGTTCGGCGGCCAGCGCTTCGGCGAGATGGAAGTTTGGGCACTGTACGCATACGGTGCTTCCAACGTCCTGCAGGAGATCCTGACCGTCAAGTCCGACGATACCGTGGGCCGCGTCAAGACCTACGAGTCCATCGTCAAGGGCGAGAACGTTCCTGTCCCGGGTATCCCCGAGTCCTTCAAGGTTCTCGTCAAGGAGATCCGCTCCCTCGCACTGGACATCGAGCCCATGCACGATGCCGACGAGGACGCCTCCGCCCCTGTGACCGCCGAGGAGACCTCCGCTCTCGACGACCTGGCTGCGCTCGCCGGCGTTGACGCCGACGTCGAGGCCGAGGATGCCGAGACCGCCGAGGCACCCGAGGCTGTCGCCGCCACGACCACTGATAAGGAGTAGTTGACTGTGGCAGATTTCGAAGCTACTGATTTTGACTCGGTAAAGATCTCCCTTGCCTCCGCCGACCAGATCCGTTCCTGGTCGCACGGTGAGGTCAAGAAGCCGGAGACCATCAATTACCGTACCCTCAAGCCCGAGAAGGACGGCCTGTTCTGCGAGAAGATCTTCGGTCCCGCCAAGGACTGGGAGTGCTCCTGCGGCAAGTACAAGGGCATCCGCTTTAAGGGCATCGTCTGCGAGCGCTGCGGCGTCGAGGTCACCTCGGCCAAGGTGCGTCGCGACCGCATGGGCCACATCGAGCTCGCCGCTCCCGTGTCCCACATCTGGTACTTCAAGAGCCCCACGAGCTTCCCGATGAGCCGTATGCTCGACATCAAGTCCAAGGACCTCGAGAAGGTTCTGTACTTTGCCAGCTACATCATCACCGAGGTTGACTATGAGGCCCGCGAGGCCGACGCTGATGACCTGCGCGAGGAGCTCGCCGCCGATCTGGAAGAGATCGATGCCGAGTGCGCCCGCCAGATCGAGTCCCTCAAGGAGCAGGGCGACCCCGAGAACTTTGACGAGTTCTCCGATGAGGAGCCGCTGACCCCCGAGGAGATCGCCTCTGGCATCGTCGACATCGAGGAAGAGTGCAAGGACGAGAAGCAGCTCCGCACGGACGCCTTCAACGCCTTCATGAAGCTCACCGAGCGCGACCTCATCTCCGATGAGCCGCTGTTCCGCGAGATGACCCGCTACTACTCCATGTACTTCAAGGGTGGCATGGGTGCCGAGGCCGTCCGCGACCTGCTCGCTGCCATCGACCTTCCTTCCGAGGCCGAGAAGCTCAAGGCCATCATCGCTGACGAGGACTCCCAGAAGCAGAAGCGCGAGAAGGCCGTCAAGCGCCTCGAGGTCGTTGACGCCTTCCTGAAGGGTGGCAACAGCCCCGCGAACATGATCCTGGACGTTATCCCGGTCATTCCGCCCGATCTGCGCCCGATGGTCCAGCTCGACGGCGGCCGCTTCGCCGCGTCCGACCTCAACGACCTGTACCGTCGCGTGATCAACCGTAACAACCGACTCAAGCGCCTGCTCGACCTGGACGCCCCTGCGATCATCGTGAACAACGAGAAGCGCATGCTCCAGGAGTCCGTGGACGCCCTGTTCGACAACGGCCGTCGTGGTCGCCCGGTCTCTGGCCGTGGCGGTCGCCCGCTCAAGTCGCTCGCCGAGGCCCTCAAGGGCAAGCAGGGTCGTTTCCGTCAGAACCTGCTGGGTAAGCGTGTCGACTACTCCGGCCGTTCGGTTATCGTTACCGACCCCAAGCTGCTGCTGCACCAGTGCGGTCTGCCCAAGACCATGGCGCTGGAGCTCTTCAAGCCCTTCGTCATGAAGCGCCTGGTCGAGCTCGGCAAGGTCGAGAACATCAAGGGCGCCAAGCGCGCTATCGACCGTGGTGCCACCTTTGTGTGGGACATCCTCGAAGAGGTCATCGACGGCCGCGTCGTGCTGCTCAACCGTGCACCGACCCTGCACCGTCTGTCCATCCAGGCCTTTGAGCCGGTGCTGGTCGAGGGCAAGGCTATCCACCTGCACCCGCTGGTCTGCTCGCCCTTCAACGCCGACTTCGACGGCGACCAGATGTCTGTCCACGTGCCGCTGTCCAGCCAGGCTCAGGCTGAGGCCCGCGTGCTCATGCTCTCTGCGAACAACCTGCGCTCGCCGGCATCCGGCAAGCCGGTCAACATCCCCTCGCAGGACATGATCATCGGTGTGTACTACCTGACCCAGGTCCGCGACGGTCTGCCGGGCGAGAACCACGTGTTCTCGAGCTTTGACGACGCGCTGCACGCCTATGACTGCCGCTCCGAGGTCGACATGCAGGCCAAGATCCAGGTCCGCGTGTCCGCCGAGAACGCCAACGTCATCAACGAGGACGGCACCCGTATCTTCCGCGTCAAGAACGGCAAGAACGAGTTTGTCGACTACGACGTCACCGGCAATAAGACCGCGCGCTTCGAGACCTCTATCGGCCGCATCATCTTCAACCGCCAGTGCCTGCCCGAAGACTATGAGTTCATGAACTACAAGATGGTCAAGGGCGACGTGGCCAAGCTGGTTGCGGACTGCTGCGATCGTTACCCCGAGGCCAAGGTCGGCCCGATCCTCGACGCCATCAAGTACTCCGGTTTCCACTACGCTACCCGCGCCGGCCTCACTATCTCGGTGTGGGACGCTCTCATTCCTGCTGAGAAGCAGGAGCTGCTCGACCACGCCCAAGCCAACGTCGACCAGATCAACGAGTACTTCGAGGAGGGCTTCATCAACGAGACGGAGCGCCACATCGAAGTCGTTAACGAGTGGACTGCTTGTACCGATAAGGTTGCAGCGCTCATGCTCGACATGTTCGACGAGGAGAACCCGCTGTACATGATGGCCGACTCCGGCGCCCGTGGTTCTAAGACCCAGCTGCGTCAGCTCGGTGGCATGCGTGGCCTGATGGCAGACATGTCCGGCGAGACGATCGACCTTCCCATTAAGGCGAACTTCCGCGAGGGCCTGCTGCCGCTCGAGTACTTCATTTCGACCTACGGCGCCCGTAAGGGCCTGGTCGATACCGCATCCCACACCTCGGACTCTGGTTACCTGACCCGTCGTCTGGTCGACGTGGCCCAGGACGTCATCGTCCGCGAAGAGGACTGCGGTACGCACGAGGGCGTCACCTACAACCTCATCATCCCCGGCACCACCGACCTCAACACCGACCTCGTCGGCCGTTGCTTCATTGAGGACGTCGTGGCTCCCGATGGCACCGTGCTCTTTGAGCAGGACGGCTACATCGAGAAGGTCGCCGACATCCAGAAGATGGTCGATGCGGGCCTCAAGAAGGTCAAGCTTCGCGCGCTTCTCACCTGCCGCTCCAAGTACGGCGTGTGCCAGAAGTGCTACGGCTGGGATCTTTCCACCCGTCGTCCGGTCGCCATTGGTACCGCGGTCGGCATTATTGCTGCCCAGTCCATCGGCGAGCCCGGTACGCAGCTTACGATGCGTACCATTCACTCCGGCGGCGTCGCTGGCGTCGACGATATTACGCAGGGTCTGCCTACGGTCAGCCGTATGTTCGATATCGTCGGCAACGTCAACGAGAAGATCCTGGGTCGCGAGGCCGAGCTGGCTCCGTACTCCGGTCACCTCTCGATTAAGCCCGAGAAGTCCGAGTACGTGCTGACGCTCACCGACTCCGAGGACCACACCCGTGTCCTCGACGAGCGTCGCGTCCCCGCTTCGGTGCGCTTCATGCCCGAGATCGAGGACGGCTGCGAGGTTCGCGCCGGCGACCAGATCACCAAGGGCTTCGTCAACTTCCGCAACCTGCGCAAGCTGACCGACATCGAGTCGACGATGCACACCTTCGTCGAGAGCGTTAAGGACGTCTACACCAGCCAGGGCGTCGACCTGAACGACAAGCACATCGAGGTGCTTGCACGTCAGATGCTGCGTCGCGTTCAGATTACCAACCCCGGCGACTCCAAGTACCTGCTTGGTCAGTACGTCGACCGCTACGAGTTCGCCGACGAGGTCGAGCGCGTTGCCCGTCTGGGCGGCCAGGCTCCCGTGGCCGAGCCCGTCATCCTGGGTACGCTCAAGGTTGCGTCCAACATCGACTCCTGGCTGTCGAGCGCTTCGTTCATCCGTACCGCTGGCGTCCTTACCGAGGCTGCCATCGAGGGCAAGGTCGACCATCTGCTCGACCTTAAGTCCAACGTCATCGTCGGTAAGAAGATCCCGGCCGGTACCGGCCTCAAGCCTTACGCCAACGCCAAGCTGACGTATCGCACGGCCGACGGCTATGTCGACATCGACGGTCCGGCTTCGCCCAACGCCAAGTCGCTGCCCGAGTGGGCTCCTGTGGAGCTCAAGGACCTGGACGAGCAGCTCCCGCAGCAGCTCGACTGGGCCGGCTACGACGAGTTCGGTGGTGCTGACGGTTCGTTCACCCGCAACGGTCACACCATCTCCGCCGAGAAGGCTCGCCTGTACCTGTTCGACGACCTGGGCGTGTCGCAGCGCTGGACCAACAAGTTCAGCGAGGTCGGCATCGAGACGGTCGGCGACCTGGTCGGCAAGTCCGAGGAGGATCTGCTGCGCATCGATGGCATCGGTGCCAAGGCGATCGAGGAGCTCCGTGACGGCCTGGAGGCCCACGACCTGCTCTACATCCTCGAGAACAACGATGACGTTGCCGACGAGGAAGACCTCTCGCAGCTGCTGCAGATGGTCTTTAGCCCCGACGGTCCGGACGACATCCTGCTGGGCACCTCCGCCGCGCCGACGCATCACGCCGACGCCGACGAGGAGCTCCTGGGCGCCCCGATTGACGACAAGAAGGCTCCTGCCAACGGTGCCATCAACGAGGACATGGCTTCCCTCGACGAGCTGCTCAACCAGCTCGTGGACACCGACGACGCCGAAGAGGCCAAGGACAACGACGAGGAGTAACTAGTTCCGCCGTTCTAACGAACGGCGGCGACCTCCGTCGCTGCGCGGCCCCCAGAGCTACAATCTGTCATTCAAAAGGCAGGGCATGACCAAAAGGTCAATGCCCTGCCTTTTTCATGCCACCTTGTACGCTCTGGGGGCCACTCGCTTGCGTATGCTCAACCTGTTGCGTTCCGTTGATCCCTTGCCAAAAAGGGACAGGTTTATTTTGGTAGGTTTTTCCTGCTTGAATTTGAAACAATCCGTTCGGTCAAAGCGTATCTATGGTGAGGGCCTCATCAAGAACCATTAACGTCACCGGGAGGTGATTATGGAAGAACAAGCTTTTAGACAGGCGGTCGAAGATCACCGGGATGTCGTGTTTCGGATTGCATTGACGTACCTGCGCGATCGTGCCGATGCCGACGACATTGCCCAAGATGTCTTTCTTAAGTTGCTTAAAAGCGATGGACACTTTGAAAGTTGGGAACATCTTCGTCGCTGGCTTATCCGGGTCACGATCAATGAATGTAAATCGCTCTTTCGAAAGCCATGGAGGCGCGTGGAGGATATTGAGAACCTGGCCGATTCGCTTTCGGCGGCGCAGGATGAGACCAAGGCGGTCCTGTCAGACGTTATGCGACTTCCGGAGCGATTCCGTGTCCCCATCGTGCTCTATTACTATTTGGGCTTTTCGACCTCAGAGATTGCCGAGTTGTTGCATGTACCAGCCGCGACCGTTCGAACGCGTTTAGCTCGCGGTCGATCGAAGCTCAAATTCATCCTAGAGGAGGGCGACCGTGAAATCCAATCAAATCAAGCAGGCCTTCGAGTCCATCCAAGCCGATAGCGATCTTGCCGACCGTGTTATTGATGCTGCGGCAGGCGAGCCGCTTCATCGAAAGGGCCACGCGAAGCCTCTCTATGTTGCCGTAATCGGATGTCTTGCCGGAGTGTTGGCGACCGGAGGGGTCGCCTACGCCGTTGTCAAATCCGCCTATTTTGCCTCAGCCTGGGGAAACCACGGCAACGGGGATTCCATTACCTGGACTAATGGCGGCTCATCGGGGACTAAATACACCTACACCAGAGAGTTTGGTGACGGCATTGCGCCCCAAAGCCTGGAGGGCACAGTCCAGAAGGTTAATCTGTCCGTCGAGGGTAACGGCTATACGCTTGATATCCATGAGATGGCTATCGATAAAAACGGCTGCGGTGCCGTGACGTTTACGCTGTCCAATCCAAATGGCGTTAACTACTACAAGCCGGCAGCAGAGACAGGCGAACTTGTTCTCTATGGTGAAGAAGAACGAGGCATCGGCACGCCCAGCATGAACTTCGGCGAGGAATGGGCTGACACACGCTGCACCATTGATAAGGACACATCAAGCGATACTGTCATTAATGGCACGATGTACTTTGCTTCTATGGATCGCGAGCGAGGTTTTCAACATGCGGTCACCTGGAATATCTCGTGGACCGAGGGCGAAGGCGAGGATGCGAAGCCGTTCGAGGCATCGACGCCCGAGTTTAGCGTTGGAGCGTACGTCGATACTAAGGAACTCCGCTCCGATGACTCGCCTCTCGAGATCAGCCCGTTTTCCATCCAGACGCACATCGATGATCTGGGCATTGACGCAGTCACGAAGAAGTTGACGGTTACCTACAAGGATGGATCGGAGCAGATTATCGAAGATGACGACGCAGGGGCGTTCAACTTATATTTTTCTTATACGCGCAATAGCGGAGAGAACATCTGGGTGCCAACGAAGTTGATTGATGTCGACCAAGTGGTCTCAGTAACGCTTGAGGGCACACGCTGCACTTCAACAGGGGGCGCCGAAACGTCGGAGCCCTTTACCATCGTCTATTCGTAAGATTTGGGGCCGCTTCCTACTAGGGGAAGCGGCCTCTTTTGCGGTAAATGGGCGGTTAAAGCGAGCGGTATTCGTCTGAATTTCGGAAGTATGCGGCAAAATCTTGATAGGCCGCCCGGGCCGGGGATCCGCCAGCGCGCACAGGAGGGGATTCCTTTTGTGTAGGCTTTGCGGAAATGTGCCAATTTTGGGATACGCCCGGCGGCGTGGTCTGTTGACGGCACAGCTAACGCCACGTATCCTATCGAACTGCGTGTTTCGTAGGGGGATGCTGACCCCTCGATTCAAGCCGTTGCACTTTACAGAAAGCTGGAATCATTCGAGAAGGAGTACGCTTTGCCTACTATTAACCAGCTGGTTCGCCAGGGCCGTCGTTCCGTGCCCAAGAAGTCCAAGAACGCTGCTCTGCAGCACAACTCCCAGAAGCGCGGCGTGTGCACCCGCGTCTTCACCACGAGCCCCAAGAAGCCGAACTCGGCTCTTCGTAAGGTTGCCCGTGTTCGCCTTGTCAACGGCATCGAAGTTACTGCTTACATCCCGGGTGAGGGCCACAACCTGCAGGAGCACTCCATCGTGCTCGTCCGCGGCGGTCGTGTCCGTGACCTCCCTGGTGTCCGTTATCACGTCATCCGTGGCGCCTACGACGCTGCTCCGGTCCAGAACCGTATGCAGGCCCGTTCCAAGTACGGTGCTAAGCGCCCCAAGGCCAAATAAGCCAGATAACGTTTTGATACTTTCGCCGTGTGCCGCCTAAGCGCCGCACGGTAGACACTTAAGGAGATTTCACATGCCGCGTCGTGCAGCAGCTAATCGTCGTGAGGTTCAGCCTGACGCCGTTTACAACAACCGCCTGGTGACTCAGCTCATCAACAAGGTCCTTCTTGACGGCAAGAAGGCCACCGCTGAGCGCATCGTTTACACCGCTTTCGAGATCGTTGCCGAGAAGTCCGAGGGTGGCGACGCTCTCGCTACCTTCAAGAAGGCTATGGACAACGTCAAGCCCACGCTCGAGGTTAAGCCCAAGCGTGTCGGTGGCGCTACCTATCAGGTCCCGATGGAGGTTAACTCCCGTCGTTCCACCGCTCTGGGTATCCGCTGGATCGTCAACTTCTCCCGCGCTCGCAAGGAGAAGACCATGGCCGAGCGTCTCGCCAACGAGATCCTCGACGCCTCCAACGGCCTGGGCGCTTCCGTCAAGAAGCGTGAGGACGTCTTCAAGATGGCCGAGGCCAACCGCGCGTTCTCTCACTATCGTTGGTAAGTTAAGGTAAGGAACTAACATGGCTAAGCCTAAGTACAAGCTTTCCGATACCCGTAACATCGGCATCATGGCCCACATCGATGCCGGTAAGACCACCACGACCGAGCGTATTCTTTACTACACCGGTAAGACCCACAAGATCGGTGAGGTCCATGAGGGTGCTGCCACCATGGACTGGATGGTTCAGGAGCAGGAGCGCGGCGTAACCATTACCTCCGCTGCTACCACGTGCTTCTGGAACAAGGACGGTAAGGACTACCGCATCCAGATCATCGATACCCCGGGCCACGTTGACTTCACCGCCGAGGTCGAGCGCTGCCTGCGCGTCCTCGATGGCGCTGTCGCCGTCTTCGACGCCGTTGCCGGCGTTCAGCCCCAGTCTGAGACCGTTTGGCGTCAGGCTTCTACCTTCAACGTCCCCCGCATCGCCTTCATCAACAAGTATGACCGCGTGGGCGCTGACTTCTTCAACGCTATCGAGACCATGAAGGATCGTCTCGACGCCAACGCCGTGGCCGCTCAGGTCCCGATGGGCGCCGAGGACAACTTCTGGGGCGTCATCGACCTGGTCACCATGACTGCATGGGACTTCAAGGCCGACGAGAAGGGTATGACCTACCCCGAGCCGATGGACGAGATCCCGGCTGAGTTTGCCGACATCGCTGCCACCAAGCGCGAGGAGCTCCTCGACGCTGCTGCCAGCTTTGACGACGAGCTCATGGAGAAGATCCTCATGGAGGAGGACTTCACCGTCGAGGAGCTCAAGGCTGCTCTGCGTAAGGGCGTTCTGGCCAACGAGCTCAACCTCGTCTTCGTGGGCTCCGCCTACAAGAACAAGGGCGTTCAGGAGCTGCTCGACGCTGTCGTCGACTACCTGCCCAGCCCGCTTGACGTCGAGGCCGTCACCGGTACCGATCCGGACACCGGCGAGGAGATTCAGCGTCATCCTTCCTTCGACGAGCCCTTCTCCGGCCTGGTCTTCAAGATCATGACCGACCCGTTCGTCGGTAAGCTCACCTACGTCCGCGTTTACTCCGGCCGCGCCGAGTCCGGCTCCTACGTTGTCAACGCTTCCAACGGTCAGCGTGAGCGCCTCGGCCGCATCCTCGAGATGAACGCCGCCGAGCGTATCGACCGTGACGACGCTGCCGCCGGCGACATCGTCGCTTGCGTCGGCTTCAAGAACTCCACCACCGGTGACACCCTGTGCGCCGAGGGCAAGGAGATCGTCCTCGAGAAGATCGAGTTCGCTAAGCCCGTTATCGACGTTGCCATCGAGCCCAAGACCAAGGCCGAGCAGGACAAGATGTCCCTGGCTCTGACCAAGCTCGCCGAGGAGGACCCGACCTTCCAGGTGTCCACCAACCACGAGACCGGCCAGACCATCATCGCCGGCATGGGCGAGCTGCACCTCGAGATCATCGTCGACCGTCTGCTCCGTGAGTTCAAGGTTGACGCTAACGTTGGTAAGCCCCAGGTTGCCTACCGCGAGACCGCTGGTCACGACGTCGAGAAGGCTGAGGGCAAGTTCGTCCGTCAGTCCGGCGGTCGCGGTCAGTACGGCCACGCCGTCATCAAGCTCGAGAAGATGGAGGAGGGCTTCGGCTACGAGTTCGTCAACGCTATCGTCGGCGGCGTCGTGCCCAAGGAGTACATCCCGTCCATCGACAAGGGCATCCAGGAGGCCCTGAACACCGGTGTTATCGCCGGCTTCCCGGTCCTCGACGTCAGGGTCACCCTGTTCGACGGTTCTTACCACGAGGTCGACTCCTCCGAGGCCGCCTTCAAGATCGCCGGTTCCATGGCTATCAAGGACGCCCTCAAGAAGTCCGATCCGCAGCTGCTCGAGCCGATCATGGCTGTCGAGGTCGAGACCCCCGAGCAGTACATGGGCGACGTTATGGGCAACCTCTCCGGTCGCCGCGGCAAGATCGAGGGCATGGAGGATCGCAAGAACAGCAAGCTCATCCGTGCCAAGGTGCCGCTGGGCGAGATGTTCGGTTACGCTACCGACCTTCGCTCCCAGACCCAGGGCCGTGCATCCTACACGATGCAGTTCGACTCTTATGAGCCCGCGCCCAAGTCCATCGTGGACGAGGTCATGAGCAAGAACGCCTAAGTTCGAGCTCCCTGTTACGTAATCCGCGAGAACATCTCTCGCACTCTTTGGAGGTTTAAGTTGGCTACCCAGAAGATCCGCATTCGCCTCAAGGGCTATGATCACGAGGTCGTCGATCAGTCCGCGAAGCTCATCGTCGAGACCGCTCAGAAGACCGGCGCTCGCGTTTCCGGTCCTGTCCCCCTGCCCACCGAGCGCAACCTGTACACGGTTATCCGCTCGCCGCACGTGAACAAGGACTCTCGTGAGCAGTTCGAGATGCGCACCCACAAGCGCCTCATCGACATCCTCGACCCCACCTCGGGCACCGTTGATTCGCTCATGCGTCTCGACCTCCCCGCTGGCGTCGACATCGACATCAAGCTCTAAGCGATATCGCTCATAGCTTACAGAGCCCCGCTGCCATTACGGTAGCGGGGCTCTTTTGTTTTGAATGATGGTTTGGACTGCCGGGTAATGCTGCCGAGTAGTTGGCTGCGGCGCTTTATTCGCTCAATGGGCGCAATGACGCCTCCTCAAAATGGAAGGATCGCAAGTCGTCTTCTGTCTCGATGCACGCGCGACCAAAGTCGTCGACCGTTTGAAAGATGCCACGCGCCAGCTCGTCCCCAGCGGGGGAACGGGCGATAACGTGATCCTCAATCCAATTGAGATGACCGATATATTCGCCGTGGACCGGCGCGAGCGGTCCGGCGTCTTCTTCCATGGCGTTGAGACGCTCTGCCCATGTGTCTACAGCGTTCACGACCGCGTGATAGACCTCCTTGAGTAGCACATCGACGGCGGGCACATTCTCGTTGAGGTCCGAGAGACCGATTGCCGGCAGGCCGCCATCGGGAACCTCCGAAGGCACATAGTTCACATTGACGCCAATGCCGCAGACGGCGAAAGGTTTGCCTTCGTTATCGCGTGCGGCCTCGACCAGAATGCCGCCGAGCTTGCGTCCTCGCGCGACCAGATCGTTGGGCCATTTGAGGCCAATCTCGTTTGCAAGACCCTGATTTTCGAGCGCCTCGAGCACCGCTAGGCCGCTGACGGCGGCAAGACCAGAGTACTTGGCGGGATCAACACGTGGACGCAGGACAATCGAAAGCAATAGGTTGCCGGCGGTTGAATCCCACTTGTGGCCGCGCCGGCCGCGTCCTGCTGTCTGAGCCCGGGCGGCAAGTCCTGTGCCGTGTGGCGCTCCTTGTTTTCCTGCTTCGAGCAAGTCATCGTTGGTCGATCCGGTTACGTCGACTATCGTTAATTGGGCATCCATAGCGGCTGCTACCTCCTTAATGAATAAGTGAATAACGCAATGGTGTCGAGAGACAGACACAATGTGAAGCCTTTGTCGCATTTGGACAATTTAATGTTAACACGTCAACAACGACTGAAATGCGCTATCCTCTCTTGGTCGATGTAAACACGTCAACAACGCAAAGGAGGTTAGTGATGGGTTTCACGATTCTTGGAACAGGCTCGGCGCTTCCTGCGCGCAGTGTTCCCAATGACGAGCTGTCCGAGTTCCTCGATACCTCGGATGAGTGGATTTTTACCCGCACCGGTATCAAGAGCCGCCACGTCTGCACCACTGAGTCACTCGACGACCTCGCCGTGGCAGCGAGCGAGCAAGCGCTCCAGACGTCCGGAATCGATGCGAGCCAGCTGGATCTTATCGTCTGTTCGACGACGACGGGCGATCATCTCGTTCCCGCCGAAGCGTGCGCCGTTGCTGAGCGCCTGGGTGCCACATGTCCTGCCTTCGACGTTTCAGCGGCTTGTGCCGGCTTCGTATTTGCGCTCGATGTCGCCGAGGGCTATATCGCTCGCGGTCGCGCCAAGCACGTGCTGGTCGTAGCCGCCGAGCAGATGACGCGCGCGCTCGATTGGACCGATCGTGCCACGTGCGTGCTCTTTGGCGATGGCGCGGGCGCTGCGGTCATAGAGGCTGGGGGAGAGAATCCCCTTGCTGTTGAGCTTTCGACGTCGCCTGACGTCGAAACACTGCGCGTCCCCGGATTGGCGGGCTCCTCGCCGTATAAGACGGTGCAGGACTGCGAAAGCGTGCTTTCCATGAACGGCCGTCGCGTCTTCAAGTTTGGCGTCAATGCCATCTGCGACACGGTCAACAAGCTCGCCTGCGACGCGAGCATCGCGGTCGAGGACATCGACCGCTTTGTATTCCATCAGGCTAACGAACGAATCTTGAGCCAGGCAGTCAAGCGCCTGGGTGTGCCGGACGACCGTGTGGTCCGAACGTTGCGTGAAACTGGCAACATCTCGAGCGCCTGTATTCCGCTTGCTCTCGATCGACTGGCAAATACCGGCGCGCTGCACGCGGGCGACACCATCGCCCTGGTCGGATTTGGCGCCGGCTTGGATGTAGGTGGCTATCTACTTCGCTGGAAGTAGTTGCACATAGGAAATGAAAACGCCCCTGGGGCACAAACAAAGGAGAACTACCATGGCAGATCAGAAGACCTTCGAGCGCGTTTGCGACGTTATCCGCGAGACCGCCGGCCTTGACGATGTCGAGATGAAGCCCGAGTCCACGCTCGAGGAGATTGGCCTCGACAGCCTGGGTACCGTCGAGATCCTCGTTGCCGTCGAGGACGAGTTTGGTATTGAGCTCGATACCGAGGAGAATCCCAAGACGGTCGGCGAGTTCGTCGATACGGTCGAGGCGGCATTGGAGAAGTAGTGATGCTCAAGTCTCCTCTCTGCGATCTGCTCGGCATCGAAAAGCCTGTGTTCCAGGGCGGCATGGCCTGGATTGCTGACGCCTCGCTGGCATCGGCCGTGTCCGAGGCAGGCGGCTTAGGCATTATCGCGGCCATGAATGCCGATGCCAACTGGCTGCGCGATCAGATTCACGAGCTGCGCGCCAAGACGGATAAGCCCTTTGGCGTCAACGTTATGCTCATGAGCCCGTTTGTCGACGAGGTCGCACAAGTGGTGATTGATGAGCGGGTGCCCGTTGTGGTGACCGGCGCCGGCAATCCCACCAAGTACATGAAGGCGTGGAACGAGGCGGGCATCAAGGTCATCCCGGTCGTTGCCTCGGTGGCGCTGGCGCGTCTCGTGGCGCGTCGCGGAGCTACTGCCGTGGTTGCCGAGGGCACCGAATCGGGCGGCCATATTGGCGAGACCTCGACGATGGCACTGGTCCCGCAGGTTGTCGATGCGGTCGATATTCCCGTGGTTGCGGCTGGCGGTATCGCCGATGGCCGCGGTGTGGCGGCCGCCTTTATGCTCGGCGCTGCCGGCGTCCAGGTGGGAACACGTTTTCTGGTCGCAAACGAGTGCACCGTATCCGAACAGTACAAAGAGCTGGTGCTCAAGGCAGGCGACACGTCGACGCGTGCGACCGGTCGCTCGACGGGACATCCGGTTCGCGCCCTCAAGAGTCCCTTCACCAACGCGTATGCCAAGAACGAGGCGGCGGGCGCAAGCCCCGAGGAGCTCGGGGCCATGGGCACGGGTGCCCTTCGCAAGGCCGCCAAGGACGGCAATTACGAGGAGGGTTCGTATTTGTGCGGACAGATTGCCGGCATGGTCAACGAGCGCCAGAGCGCACGCGAAATCGTCGACAACCTGGTCGATGGCGCCGAGCACGTCCTGAAGGGTGCGTCCGCATGGGTAGCGTAGCGTTTCTATTTGCCGGTCAGGGTGCCCAGCATCCCGCGATGGGCGTCGACCTCATCGAAGCATCGCCGGCGGCTGCCGAGGTGTTCGCCATTGCCAACGAGGTACGCCCAGGGACCAGCGAGCAGTGCCGGAGCGCCTCCAAGGAGGAGCTCTCGCAGACCGAGAACACGCAGCCTTGCGTGTTCGTGCACGACTTGGCTGTCGCCGTCGCCCTGCGCGAGCGCGGCGTGGTGCCTGCCGCCTGTGCGGGATTCTCACTGGGCGAGGTCGCTGCACTCACCTTTGCGGGGGCATTCGATACGCGAGCGGGTTTTGAGCTCGTATGTGAGCGCGCGGCATTGATGGCCACGGCGGCCGAGCGTCACCCCGGCGGCATGCGCGCCATCATCAAGCTCGATGCGGCGCAAGTCGAGAACCTGGCTGCGCAGGCCGACGAGGACTGCTGGCCGGTCAACTACAACAGCCCCCAGCAGACGGTTGTGGCTGGAGCGCCCGATGCGTTGCAGACCCTCGACGTCCTGGTAAAAGAGGCTGGCGGTCGCGCCATGAAGGTCGCGGTGTCGGGTGCATTCCATAGCCCCTATATGGCCGAGGCGACCTGTGGCCTTGCTGCATATATCGAGGCCGGTCACGCGCCGTCCCCGTTGCTCATTCCTGTTATGGCAAACATGACGGCAGCGCCCTATCCGGCCGACCCGCAGGCGGCATCGGAGGTGCTGGCCAACCAGGTGAGTCATGCCGTGCGCTGGGTCGACACGCTGCATGCCCTGCAGGATCAAGGCATCGACACGTTTATTGAGGTCGGCCCTGGCAAAACGCTGTCGGGCTTGGTCAAGCGTACGCTGAGCGACGTTCGCGTGTATTCGTGCGAAACGGCCGAGCAGGTCGCAGCTATTGCCGACGAGCTCGCATAGTCCACAGAGCTGTAACCCGAAAGGAATGACATGGGCAACTTGAACAACGGCGCGCTCGAGCGCAACGACTCACGTCGCGTGGCACTGGTCACGGGCGCCTCGCGCGGTATCGGTCGCGCTTGTGCCGTGGGCCTGGCGGAGGATGGCTACGATATCGCCGTCGTCTATGCCGGTAGCGTCGATGCGGCACGCGAGACGTGCGAAGCCTGTGAGGCGGCTGGCGCCACGGCGCGTGCATATCAATGTGACGTGGCCGACCCCGATGCCGTCAACGCGTGCGTGGAGACGGTCCTGAGTGACTTCGGCTCAATCTGGGCGCTCGTCAACAATGCCGGCATCACGCGCGACGGCCTGCTCATGCGTATGGGCGACGATGCCTTCGACCGCGTGCTCGATGTCAATCTCAAGGGCACGTTCAACACGACGCGTGCGCTCACCAAGACCTTTATGCGCCAGCGCGGCGGTTGCGTCGTCAACATGAGCTCGGTCGTGGGCCTAATGGGTAATGCCGGGCAGGCCAACTACGCCGCCTCCAAGGCAGGCGTGATAGGGCTTACCAAGGCGGTGGCGCGCGAGCTTGCGCCCCGCGGCGTACGAGTGAACGCGGTCGCCCCCGGGTTTGTCGAGACCGATATGACGGCAAAGCTATCGGATAAGGTGCGTGCGGCGTGCGAGGAGCAGATTCCCCTGAGGCGCATGGCGCGCCCCGAGGAAGTGGCCGGCGTGGTGCGCTTTTTGGCGAGTGATGCGGCTACCTACATTACGGGCGAGGTCGTGCGCGTCGACGGCGGAATGGCGATGTAGAAACCAGGGCCGAACAACGGCTTGAATGAGGAGACCATGATGGAACAGAGAGTTGCAATCACCGGTATTGGTGCCGTATCGCCGCTCGGTAACACGGCGCTTGCTACCTGGGCGGCCATGTGCGCCGGCACGTGCGGTATCGGCCCGATCACGCACTTCGATACCGATGCGTTTGCCGTCAAGGTGGCGGCCGAGGTCAAGGGTTTTGACGGCAACGAGTACTTTGGCAAGCGTGACGCCAAGCACCTGGACCCCTGCGTTCAGTTTGCACTGGCGGCGTCGGACGAGGCCATGCACGATGCGGGCTTTGATGTCGAGGGCGCCATCGATCGCGAGCGCCTGGGCGTCTACGTGGGTTCGGGCGTGGGCGGCATGCAGACACTCGTCGACAACGTCCACACGATTGCCGACCGTGGGCCCCGCCGCGCATCGCCCTATATGATCGCGATGATGATCCCCAATATGGCTTCGGGCAATATCGCAATCCGCCACAAGGCAAAGGGCCCGACCCTGCCCGTGGTGACCGCCTGCGCGACCTCGGCCCATGCCGTGGGCGAGGCGTTCCGCGCCATCAAGCATGGCTATGCCGATGCGATTCTCGCCGGCGGTGCCGAGGCCGCAATCATCCCCGATGCCGTTGCGGGCTTTACATCCTGTCGTGCTCTCACCACTAATCCTGACCCGTCGACGGCATGCCGTCCGTTCGATGCAGACCGCGACGGCTTTGTGATGGGCGAGGGCGCCTGCGTGCTGGTTCTCGAGAGCATGGAGCATGCGCAGGTGCGCGGTGCGCACATTTATGCCGAGGTCGTGGGCTACGGCAACACCGATGATGCCTATCACATCACGAGTCCCGATCCGGACGCGGCAGGTATCGCCCGTGCGATATCGCTGGCGGTGGCCGAGGGCGACGTTAAACCTTCCGAGGGCCTCTACATCAACGCCCACGGCACCTCGACCAAGCTCAACGATTCGTCCGAGACGGCGGGCATTAAGCGTGCACTCGGCGAGGACGCAGCGCGCGCCGCACATGTCTCGTCGACCAAGTCGATGACCGGCCACATGATCGGTGCTACGGGTGCCATCGAGGTCATGGCCTGTGCCATGGCGCTCGAGCAGGGCGTGGTGCCCCCGACCATTAACTACCACACGCCCGATCCCGCCTGCGATCTTGATTACACGCCTAATCGAGCGGTTCGCGCCGACCTTACCTGGGCGCTTTCGACCAATCTGGGCTTTGGCGGACACAATGCCGCCATCGCGCTGCGTAGATATGCAAGGAGCTAGAGCATGGATTCCAAAAGACTTGCCGAGATAGCCGATGTGATGGAGGACCGCGGCCTCACGCGCGTGCGCGTTGAGGAGCCCGATGGCACCGCGGTCGAGCTCGAGCGCGCGAGCGCCGCACAGCCGGTTGCCGTGCCCATGCCTATGCCGGGTGCAGTAACTGCTCCGGCGGTGGCCCCTGTCGCCATGCCTGCCGCCGCACCGGAGCCCGTCGCGCAGGCGCCTGCCGCTGCACCGGAGCCCAAGGGCACCGAGGTGACTGCTCCCATGGTCGGCGTTTTCTATGCTGCCCCGGCGCCGGGCGACGAACCGTTTGTGCACGTGGGCTCCAAGGTCAAAGCCGGCGAGACTCTCTGCATCATCGAGGCCATGAAGGTTCTCAACGAGGTGACGGCAGAGGCGGATGGCGAGGTGCTCGAGATTTGCGTGGCCGATGGCGACCTCGTGGAGTTTGGAAGCTGCCTCATGAGAATCGGATAGGTGATATCCATGAACAAAGAAGAGCTTAAAGAACTGTTACCGCATCGCGAGCCGATGCTTTTGCTCGACGAAGCCGAGCTGGTGGGCGACGAGGCCCACGGCAAGATCACGATTACGGGCGACGAGTACTTTTTGCAGGGGCATTTTCCGGGAAACCCGGTGGTCCCCGGTGTGATCCAGTGCGAGATGCTCGCCCAGAACTGCTGCGTGCTGCTGATGGGCGATGAGGAAGCGCGTGGTGCGACACCGTTCTATACGAGCCTGGACAAGGTGCGCTTTAAGCGTCCAGTACGCCCGGGCGACACGGTGGACCTGGTGTGCTCTATCACGCGTGCGCGCGGGCCGTTCCGCTTTGCGACGGGTACCGCGAGCGTCAACGGTGAGGTTTGCTGCCGCGCCGATATGTCTTTTGCACTCATGCACGAAAGTTAAGGAAGGCTCATGTTCGACAAAGTGCTCATCGCCAACCGCGGCGAGGTCGCGGTCCGTGTTATCCGCGCGTGCCGCGATATGGGCATCAAGACCGTCGCCGTTTACTCCACGGCCGATGCGGACGCGCTGCACGTGCAGCTTGCCGACGAGGCGTATTGCATCGGTGGCCCGCGTCTTGCCGAGAGCTACCTCAACGACGATGCCGTGCTCACCTGTGCCGTAAAGTCGGGAGCTAAGGCAATTCATCCCGGCTATGGCTT
>CATXJW010000036.1 GCA_958370325.1 uncultured Collinsella sp.
TCAACATCACCCCGGATGTCGCCATCGTCGACCCCGAGCTCACCTACACCATGCCCGCCAAGCTGTGCGCTCACACCGGCATGGACGCTCTGACCCACTGCATGGAGGCCTACGTTTCCACCTGCGCTTCTATGTTCACCGATGCCAACGCCCTGCATGGCATCCGCGAGATCGTTGAGTGGCTGCCCAAGTCCTATGCTGGCGACCATGAGGCCCGTCAGCACATGCACGAGGCTCAGTGCATCGCCGGCATCGCCTTCTCCTCGGGCCTGCTCGGCATCGTTCACTCCATGGCTCACAAGACCGGTGCAGCCTTTGAGAACGGCCACATCATCCACGGTGCTGCTAACGCCATGTACCTGGGCAAGGTCATCCAGTGGAACTCCAAGGACCCGCGCGCTGCCGAGCGTTACGCTTACGTGGCCAAGGAGATCCTGCACCTTCCCGGCGAGACCAACGAGGAGCTCATCGCTGCGCTCGTCCAGAAGATTCGCGACCTCAACGACCAGCTCAACATTCCGCAGTCCATCAAGGATTACGCGAATGGTGGCGTGAAGGTCGACGCCGAGAACCCGCAGATGGTTTCCGAGGAGGAGTTCCTCGCGAAGCTCCCCGAGATCGCCGCGAACGCCGAGCAGGACGCCTGCACGCCCGAGAACCCGCGTGAGACCAAGGCTGCCGACTTCGAGAAGATTCTCAAGGCCTGCTACTACGACACCGACATCGATTTCTAATCGACTCTTGTTATCGTAACGAGGGGCTCCGCACGTATCTGTACGGAGCCCCTTTCTTTTTTAGAGAATGGGATAAAAATGGCTGCAATTTTCAATAGCCCCAGCAAGTACATCCAGGGCCCGGACGAGCTGGCCAAGCTCGGCTCCTATGTCGAGCCGCTCGGCGCTAAGGCCCTCGTCATCGTGACGCCTTCGGGCAAGAAGCGCGTCGGTGCCAAGATCGAGGGCGGATTTGTCGAGGCTAAGGCCGAGCTGCTGTTTGAGGACTTTAATGGCGAGTGCTCCAAGGGCGAGGTCGATCGCCTGGTTGCGCTCGCCCGCGACAACGGTTGCGACATCATCGTCGGTGTCGGTGGCGGCAAGATTCTCGACACCGCGAAGGCCGTCGCCTACTACTTGGGGTCTCCGGTTATCATTTGCCCCACCATCGCCTCGACCGATGCACCGTGCTCGGCACTTTCGGTGCTCTACACCGACGACGGCCAGTTCGATAAATACCTCTTCCTTAAGGCAAACCCCAACATTGTCCTGATGGATACGACGGTTATCGCGGCGAGCCCGGTGCGCCTGACGGTTTCCGGTATGGGCGATGCGCTCGCAACCTACTTTGAGGCCCAGGCGACGCATGATGCCGACGGTGGCACTTGCGCCGGCGGCAAGGGCGGAATGGCCGGCCTGGCGCTCGCCAAGCTCTGCTACGAGACGCTTATGGCCGATGGCGTCAAGGCCAAGGTCGCGCTGGAGAAGGGTGCGCTCACGCCTGCCGTCGAGCATATCATTGAGGCAAACACGCTGCTTTCGGGCATTGGCTTTGAGAGCTCGGGCCTTGCTGCTGCTCATGCCATCCACAATGGCCTGACGATGCTGCCCGAGTGCCACGGCATGTATCACGGCGAGAAGGTCGCCTTTGGCACCATCGTCCAGCTGGTACTCGAGGATGCCCCGACCGAGAAGCTCGAGGAAGTCTTGGGCTTCTGCATTGAGCTGGGCCTGCCGGTCACGATGAAGGAACTTGGCGTTGCTGAGCTTACGCGCGAGCAGGCCATGATTGTTGCCGAGGCCGCCTGCGCGCCCGATGACACCATGTGCAACATGCCGTTTGAGGTGACGCCTGAGATGGTCGCAAACGCCATTCTGGGTGCCGACGCGCTGGGCCACTACTATCTCATGGATGAGTAAATCAAGCTAAGGAAGGGGCAAAGCCAGCAGGTTACTTTACCCCTTTTGCTATGGTGCAAAGTAACCTGTCCCCAATGCACAAGTTGGTGCAGGGGTTAGGTTACTTTGCACCAATCGTTGTTTGATGAAGGGCGGATTCTCGTATGGCGCTTCCCATGGTTTATGGCGGTCCCGGCCGGTATGTTCAAGGGCCGGGCGAACTTTCGCGTCAGGGCAGGTATTTGTCATGGTTGGGCTGCGCTGCCTATGTCTTGTTTGACCAGGGCACCGAGGATCGGCTGTGCAAGCAGATTGTCGATGGATTTCTGGATGAAGATCTAAGCGAGCCGTTCTTCAAGATTTACAACGGTCCGTGTACGGAAGAGGCCGTTGTCGAAATGGCCAAGGAAGCCCGGGCCGAGTATTGCGACATGGTGGTGGGTATTGGCGGCGGCAAAATGCTCGATATCGCCAAGGCAGTAGCGTTTTATGCCGAGTTGCCGTTGTGCGTATGTCCCACGGCGGCTTCGATGGACGGTCCGTGCAGCGCGATTTCGGTGCTGTATCACGAGGATGGGTCGTTCGACCGCTACCTGATGCTCGAGAAGAATCCGGACCTGGTCGTGGTCGATACCAACGTGGTCGCGGCGGCCCCGCTGCGTATGACGGTCGCTGGTATGGGCGATGCGCTGGCAACGTACTTCGAGGCGCGTTCGTGCGTCGCGGCGCGCGGCGCCAACGAGCATGGTGGCGCGCCGGGGCACTTGGCCCTGGTTGCGGCTCGTGCCTGCTATGACACACTTATGGAGTACGGTATCGCTGCCAAGCGCGATCTCAAAAAGGGGCGTACATCGCCAGCGGTTGAACGCCTGATCGAGTGCAATATTCTGCTCTCGGGCGTCGGCTTTGAGAGCGGTGGCTTGGCGTTGGCGCATGCCATCGCCAACGGTCTGACGATTCTGCCCGAGTGCAAGGCCATGCATGGTGAGGCTGTGGCATTTGGCCTGGCGGTGCAGCTGCGTCTGGAGCGTGCGCCCGAGCTTGATCAGGTGCTCGAGTTTTGCCAGCGCGTTGGTCTGCCGACGACGCTCGAGGAGCTGGGCCTTGGCGAGATTTCCGATGCCGACCTGCAAGGTGTTGCAAATGGTGTCTTTAGAAACGAGCGCAACATGGCAAACGAGCAGGCCAAGGTGACCAAACAAAAGCTCGTTCAGCTCATGTGCGAGGCATAGTTTGGCGCTTGATCGACCTTGTGCAATCGAGGCGGCGATAGGCCATGGGCTATTTGCCGCAAAGATGCTCCGCGTGTAATTTGCCCGAGGCGTGGGTCGATAGCGTATCATTATCTCTTGCTTGTTTGCACTGCTCAGGGAGGGGCCGCGCATGGCGCAGGAACACGATCTGTTTGATGACATTATCGAGATCAGCAAGGGTTTCGACTTTCTTAAAAACCCGCTTGGTGGCGTGACCGATGCGCTCGATCCGTCGGCGCCGCAGTGGAATCCTGCCGACTACAAGGAGCGTCCGCGCGGCAACACCATTCCGTGCTTGACCTGTAAAAACGAAAAGAGCGGCTGCACCGCGTGCATGGACGTGTGCCCGGTCAACGCTATCGAGGTCGAGGAAGACGCCATTGAGATTCTCGACTCTTGTCGCAAGTGCGGCCTGTGCGCCGCTGCCTGTCCGACCGAGGCGATCATCTCGCCGCGCCTGGCGCCCAAAAACCTGTATGACGACATTGTCTCGGCGGCAACGAGCCACGAGACCGCCTACGTCACCTGCACGCGCGCCCTCAAGCGCATGCCGCGCGAAAACGAAGTCGTTGTTGCCTGCGTGGGCGATATTACTGCCGAGACCTGGTTCTCGGTGCTGGCCGACTATCCCAACGTGAGCGTCTACCTGCCACTGGGCGTGTGCGATAAGTGCCGCAACACCGGTGGCGAGGACATTCTGGGCGAGGCAATTGCGAAGGCCGAGGAGTGGTCTGGCACGGGCATGGGCCTGGAGGTCGACCCCAAGAGCCTCAAGTGCCATAAGCTTCGCGAGTACGAGCGCAAGGAGTACATGGAAAAGATCGCCCGTACGACGGGCCTGACGGTGACCAAGCTCAACCCGGCGACGGCGGCGTTAGCCTCGGTGACGCAGAAGCTCAAAGCCCATCGCCATCAGATTACCCAGTTGGAACGCACGCTCAACACCATGTGTGGCACCACGACGACCAAGCGTCGCCGTTCGCTCACGCACGGGCGGCAGCTGGTGCTCTCGACGCTGCAGAACCACCCCGAGCTTGCCCAGAACATGCAGGTGAGCACGCCGGAATGCGATTTTGACAAGTGCACGTCGTGTGGCGAGTGTGTCAATGTATGCCCCACGTTCGCCTGCGATTTGGTGGGAAGCGGCCGCTTTGCGTTGGAGTCCACGTATTGCTTGGGCTGCGGTGCCTGCGTCAAAGTTTGTCCCGAACATGCGCTCAAGCTTGTTGAGCACGATGCGTCCAACTTGGTTGTCGTCGACCCCGAAGCCGAGGAAAAGGCTGCCCAGAAGGCGAAGGCTCATGAAGAAGCCCAGAAGGTCAAGGCCGAGGCGAAGGCTAAGCTCGACAAGATGCTCGATCAAGTGGAGAAGCTCGCGGACTAGTCAGCGACTCCTATCTCTGCTTCATTCGTGCCGCCGTGGCGTCCGGGTTCGCCCAGATGCTGCGGCGGCGCTATACTTATGCAGTTTGAAGTACCTGTACCAAAAGGAGCTGTCGTGTCCCTTTCCATCGGTATCGTGGGCCTGCCCAACGTGGGCAAGTCGACGCTGTTCACCGCGCTTACCAAAAAGACCGGCCTTGCCGCCAACTACCCGTTCGCTACGATCGACCCCAACGTGGGTATCGTCGATGTGCCCGATAACCGCCTGCAAAAGCTCGCCGATATCGTCAACCCGGGCCGCATTGTGCCGGCTACGGTCGAGTTCGTCGACATCGCAGGTCTGGTGAAGGGCGCTAATGAGGGCGAGGGTCTGGGCAACCAGTTCTTGGCAAACATCCGCGAGACTGATGCCATCTGCGAGGTCGTGCGTTACTTCAAGGATCCCAACGTTATGCGTGAGGTGGGCCGCACGGGCGAGTTCGTCGATCCCGCCGGCGATGCCGACACTATCATGACTGAGCTCATCTTGGCCGACATGGGCACGCTCGAGAAGCAGCTGCCCAAGCTCGAGAAGGAGGCCAAGCGCGACAAGGAGCTCATGCCCAAGTTTGAGGTCGCCAAGCGTCTGCTTGCCTGGCTCAACGAGGGCGAGCGCGCCGCATCCATGGAGATGACCGACGAGGAGCGTGCCGCCGCCAAGGGCCTGTTCCTGCTCACTATGAAGCCCATCCTGTATGTGGCCAACGTGGACGAGGATATGCTCAACGACGACCTGGCGCCCATCGACGGTGTCAAGCCGTTGCCCATCTGCGCCAAGATCGAGGCTGAGCTTTCCGAGCTCGATCCCGAGGATGCCGCCGACTACCTGGAGAGTCTGGGCCTGGAGCAGCCCGGTCTGGACGTGCTCGCTCAGGCTGCCTACAAGCTGCTTGGCCTGCAGTCGTTCTTTACGGCTGGCGAGATGGAGGTCAAGGCCTGGACGGTGCGTCAGGGCGCGACCGCTCCGCAGGCCGCCGGCGTCATCCACACCGACTTTGAGCGCGGCTTTATTAAGGCCGAGGTCATTGGCTACGACGACTACATCGAGCTCGGTGGCGAGCAGGGCGCCAAGGCCGCCGGCAAGCTGCGTATCGAGGGCAAGGACTATGTCATGGCCGATGGCGATGTCGTGCACTTCCGCTTTAACGTGTAAGGACGACGCATATGTTTAAATATGGCAAAAAAGCTGGCTACATGGGTATTGCGCTGCTCGTACTTGCGGTGATTCCGCTGGTGGTCGCAGCGTGTGTTATCCCCAACATTGGTCCCGAGGTGGCAACAAAGTTTAATGCCGCCGGCGAGGCGACGCGCTGGGGCAAGAGCTACGAGTTGCTGGCGTTGCCGGTGCTCAACTTGCTGCTGAGCGTGGCGACGTACTTTACGGCGGGACGCCAGGCAAAGAACAATGATGACTCCGCCGCCATGGCGCGCATCGTGTGCGAGCGCTATCTGCGTAACGGTTGCATCACGGGTGTGTTCCTCAATGTGATCAACGTCTACTTTATGTATTCGGCGATTACCGGTATGGGCTTTGGCCTGGGCTTTTAGCTTGCGCCTTTAGGCAACGAGCCTGCAAGCATATTCGATGGCTGCTGCGAGGCCGCCGCTCGATCGTGGTTTAAAGACCATGTCGGCGGCGGCCTCGTTTTCGTATCCGGCACCGCGAAGGGCGAGTGCGACGCCGGCTTCGAGGAGAAGGGGCAGGCCACGCTGGCTGGTTGCTATTACTACGGCCTGGCCAAGGGCGCAGCCGTGCGTTCGGCATTGAGCGGCGAGCTCGCCTCTCGCCGGGTCGGGGAGTAGTGCGGTCGCGACACGGCTCGATAGCAACGCAAAGGCCGTTCGTTCGTCTGGGGAAAGGTATTCGGCCTCAACGATGACAATCCTGGGCTGCACACCGTCTGCGCAACGTGATTTCTGACGCATGTAAATCGAGCAAGCCGACATAGAAAACTCCTGTATATTCGGCAAAACGTAAACTATAGTTTACGTTTTTGTTCGGCTCCATTTCAAACTCGGCTGCATGGACGAACGTGCGAAACAGATTCTTGGCAGGCGGGTCGAAGAGGCGCGCAGAGACCTTGGTATCTCCAAGGTTGAGTTTTGTGTGGCGACAGGAATCAGCCGACCCTACCTCGACCGAATCGAAGATGGGACGGCAAATTTCACGCTCAAGGTTCTATTTAAGATCGCGCCCGCACTCGGCATGACGGTGTCAGAGCTTCTCGAGGGGATCGAATAGGGGATACCCGTCGACAACTGAATTACGCCATCGGGATGCGGTCGTGGTTGACTTGGCTGTAGAACAGGCGCTGGATCTCGGCGGCATCGCGTGACTGGCCGAGCGCCCACATGGTCTTGGCCACGAGCGTCTCGGTGGTCATGTCGTCGCCGCGCAAAATGCCCGGATGATCGGCGTAGGCACGGCCGACCTCATAAACACCCAGGTCAAGGCCCTCTTCGGGGACCTGCGTGGTCATAACGACAGTACGACCCGAATCGACCCAGCGAAAAATCGCCTCCTGGAACGACTCGCCCGACTCGCCAAACTCGGGAATACCGCCAATGCCAAAGGTCTCAAGGATTACAGCGTCGTAGCTATCGGCAAGGGCGTCGAGGATGCCCGGGTTTACGCCGGGCGTGAGCTTGAGTACAAATACGCGCGGGTCGATGCTGTCGTAGAAACGCACCGGGTTTTCGCCCTGATGCGTGCCGTGAAGCCCGTTGCGCACAATGCGGTCGTTGCGGATGTAGGCAATGGGCGGATAGTTGACGCTAATGAACGCGTTAAAGCTCATGGTACGCTGCTTGCGGGCGCGCGTGCCGGCAATGGCGACGCCGCCAAACACAATCGAGACATCGTGCGAGTGCTCGTCGAGCGCATAGAGCAGGCTCTGGTACAGGTTGAGCTTGGCGTCGGTAAATGGATTGCCCATGGGCTTTTGCGAGCCGGTGAGCACGATGGGCTTGGGGCTGTCCTGAATCAGGTAGGAAAGCGCTGCCGCGGTGTAGCTCATGGTGTCGGTGCCGTGCAGAATCACGAAGCCGTCGTGGTCGGCATAACCCTCGACGATGACGTCGCGAATACGCATCCAGTCACTGGGGCGCATATTGGTGCTGTCGATGTTCATGGGCTGCACGACGTCGAGCTCGCAGAGGCCCGAGATCTCGGGGACGCTCTGGGCGAGCTCCTCACCGGTCAGGGCGGGGGAGAGGCCGTTGCCGTCCTCGGTCGATGCGATGGTGCCGCCCGTGGCGATGAGAAGGATGCGCTTCATTCTGGTATTCCTATCGTATTTGCCGCCACAGAGGCGGAGTCGTTCGGCAGTATTGTGGCACAGGGCGTCCAATGTTCAAACGTATTACATCATCTGTAACGTTTGGTAACACTTCAATCGCCGTCAAATAGGGGCCAGGTCGTGCGTTTGCCGTGCTCTGATGGCTGCGAGGGACGAGAAACCCCATATAACGTGTACACTATGTAAGCTGTTTTCGTTTATTCGCGCGGGTGGGCACCGGCTCCCCGCCAACAAGAGGGGGAAACCATGGATCAAAAGGCTTCCGCAAAGGTCCTCGTACTCGACTTTGGTGCGCAGTACGGTCAGCTCATTGCCCGTCGCGTCCGCGACCTCAACGTGTATTCCGAGATTGTCCCCTGCGACATCTCGGCCGATGAGATTCGCGAGATGAACGCCTCTGCGCTCATCCTTTCTGGCGGCCCGGCCTCCGTGTACGCCGAGGACGCTCCGTCCATCGATCCCGCCATCTTTGACCTTGACCTTCCCGTCCTGGGCTTCTGCTACGGCCATCAGATCACGGCCGTGACGCTCGGCGGCAAGGTCGGTCACTCCGAGGTGGGCGAGTACGGCCGCGCCACCATCACGCGTACGGCCGGCGCCAAGCTCTTTAACTCCACGCCTATGGAGCAGACCGTGTGGATGAGCCATCGCGACGCCGTTTCCGAGGTGCCCGAGGGCTTTACCGTTACCGCCAGCACCGACGTGTGCCCGGTTGCCGCCATGGAGTGCGTTGAGCGCAAGATCTTCACCACGCAGTTCCACCCCGAGGTCAAGCACTCCGAGTATGGCCAGCAGCTGCTGAGCAACTTCCTGTTTGAGATCTGCGGCCTGGAGCCCAACTGGAGCATGGACAACCTGGTCGAGACCATGACGGCCGAGTTCCGCGAGAAGGTCGGCGACGACCGCGTGATTCTGGCCCTGTCCGGCGGCGTCGACTCCTCCGTCGTGGCCGCTCTGGGCGCTCGCGCCGTGGGCAAGCAGATGACCTGCGTGTTCATCAACCACGGCCTGCTGCGCAAGGGCGAGCCCGAGCAGGTGGAGGAGGTCTTCACCAAGCAGTTTGACGTCGACTTTATCCACGTCCACGCCGAGGACCGCTATGCCGAGCTTCTGGCCGGCGTGACCGAGCCCGAGGAGAAGCGTCGCATCATTGGCACGCAGTTCTGGAAAGAGTTCTTCGCCGTGGCGCAGCAGCTCGAGACCGATGGCAAGCCGGTCAAGTACCTGGCTCAGGGCACCATCTACCCCGACATCATCGAGTCCGGCGCGCGCAAGACGGGCGGCAAGACGGCCACCATCAAGAGCCATCACAACCTGATTCCGTTCCCCGAGGGCGTACACTTCGACCTCATTGAGCCGCTCGACCACTTCTTTAAGGACGAGGTCCGCGCGCTTGGTCTGGCACTGGGCCTGCCGGGTCACATCGTGTTCCGTCAGCCCTTCCCGGGCCCGGGTCTGGCCATCCGCATCATCGGTGCGGTCGACAAGGAGAAGCTCGAGATCCTCAAGAACGCCGACGCCATCGTGCGCGAGGAGCTCGACGCCTACAACCAGCGTCTGTTTGAGCAGACCGGCGAGCGCAACTCCGAGCACAGCTGCTGGCAGTACTTTGCGGTCCTGCCCGACATCAAGTCTGTCGGCGTTATGGGTGACGAGCGCACCTACCAGCGCCCGATCATCCTGCGCGCCGTCGAGTCCAGCGATGCCATGACCGCCGACTGGGCCAAGCTACCCTACGACGTGCTGGCCCGCATCTCCGGCCGCATCGTTGCCGAGGTTCCCGGCGCCAACCGCGTGTGCTACGACATCACGTCCAAGCCGCCCGCGACCATCGAGTGGGAGTAAGCCGATAGGGCTTTGACCTGCACTTTTTAGTGCCGCACTGTGCTGCTGAGTTTCGTTTTGTACGAGAGTCACGGCAAAGCCGCCAGCGACATTGGTGAGTAAATCCGATTATCGAGCCTCTGTTCCCGCGTCGGAACGGAGGCTTTTTCTTTGGCTATTTACTCCCTTTCACCTGCAATTTCGCGATTTACTCCCCGTGTTTCGAGACGGCAAGGCACGGGGCGGTATTCGGAGGAATGGGAGTAAGGATTTATCCCGAGTGAGTAGACGCGCGATTTTTGTCCCCGAGAACGAAAAGGGGCCGTTTTAGGTCCTTTGAAACTCAAATCGAACTCAATAGGCCTTTTGACGGTCTCTGTGCGGCGTTTTCCCAGGTCGTTAATGGGGAGTAAAGAATCTCACCGTCTCAAGGAAAGCGGGAGTAATCAGGGGAAATGCCGCGGGGTACCGCCGTGTGCCGCCATGTAAGCCACCGCGTCATTTACTCCCCAGGTGCGCCGAAAATGCCTTTGCATGCAATGGGGAGTAAAAACTCAACATACGCAGGCGTGAGCGGCGCTCACCGCCTAGCTTGGCGTCCTGATTCGGTTGCGCTGGTTGCGAAATGCGGGGAGCCGCTACAGCGAGGCTTTCCAGTCCTCGTATTCGTCGGCGTCGATCTCGCCGTTCTCGAGCTGCGCGCGCTTCTCTGCCCACAGCTCGATCGCCGTCGCGGCTTTGGGCGCGTGCGGAGCCTTGGGGTTCAGGGAGAGGCCCGTGCCGTCGGCGGAGGGAACGATGCCGAACGAGTCCTCGAGCCGCACGAGCAGCGACATGAGGTCGCCCGCGGTCTCGACGCCATAGTCCTTGAGGGCGTTGACGGACACGCCGAGCGCCGCGGAGATGGACTCGAGCAGCTCGGGCTTGACGGCGCGGACGCCGCTCTCGTAGTGGCGCACGGCCCCCTCGGTCAGGCCGACGGCCTCGGCGAGTTGAGCCTGCGTCATGCCGCGCGACTTGCGGTACCGCCTTATGTTTTTGCCTACGGACATGCGCCCTCCTCCTGGAATTACGTATCAGCACATCTTATCAGCGTACGTAAATGTACGCAATTCTATTGACAGTACAGATACGTACGTTTACTCTGAATCTGTAAACCGTACGTATTCGTACGCCATTGATTGGAGGAGCCATGGACGAGAAGGTGGCGAAGACGCCGAGGCCGCACATGCTGGACGCCGACGAGGTCGCGGAGCTGCTGAGGATCAAGAAAGGCAGCGCCTACGAGGTGATCAGGAAGATAAACGCCGAGCAGGAGGCGCGCGGGCGCGTGGTTATCCGCGGACGCGTCCGGAGCGACGTCTTCGACGCCCTGTACTTCCCGGAGGTGGACTGACATGCCCGTGTACAAGGATGGCAACAACGGCACGTTCTACGTGCAGTGCTACTACCGCGACGCCCGCGGCTCGAAGCGCCACAAGACGAAGCGCGGCTTCTCCTCCGAGGTGGAGGCCGCAGTGTGGGAGAGCCAGTTCAAGAGCCTTAACGGCGGGGCCATGGACATGACGTTCTCCGAGTTCGTCGAGGTGTACGCCTCCGAGGTGAAGCCGCGCGTACGCGAGCACACGTGGATCACCAAGGAGTACATCATCAACGACAAGCTCGTGCCGTTCTTCGGAGACATGCGCATGTGCGACGTGAGGCCGATCGACCTCATCAGGTGGCAAAACGAGCTCACCGAGCACCGGGACGCCGACGGGAAGCCCTGGGCGCCGACGTACCTGCGCACGGTGAACAACCAACTGAACGCCATCTTCAACCACGCCGAGCGCTACTACGGCCTCACCGACAACCCGGTGCGCAGGGTCGACAAGATAGGCTCGAAGAAGGGCGGCGAGATGCAGTTCTGGACCAAGGACGAGTACCTGAGGTTCAGCGAGGCGGTCATGGACAAGCCGCTGTCGTTCCACGCCTTCGAGCTGCTGTACTGGACGGGCATACGCTGCGGCGAGCTCCTGGCGCTCACGCCGTCCGACTTCATGCTGGATAGCTCGCGGCTGCGCATCAACAAGTCGTACCAGAGCCTCCACGGCGTGGACACCGTGACCGACCCCAAGACGCCCAAGTCCGTGCGCACGATCGTCATGCCCGCCTTCCTTCGCGACGAGATGGCGGACTTCATCGAGATGCGCGACGACGTCGCCCCCGACGAGCGCCTGTTCGCCGTGACCAAGCACTTCCTGGCCCACGAGATGGAGCGCGGGTGCAAGGCGTCGGGCGTGAAGCGCATCCGCATACACGACATACGCCACAGCCACGTGAGCCTGCTGATCGAGATGGGCTTCTCCGCGCTGGCCATCGCCGAGCGCATGGGCCACGAGGCGGTGGACATCACCTACCGCTACGCGCACCTGTTCCCCACGAAGCAGGACGAGATGGCCGCCGCGCTCGATGGAGCGAGGGGGTAAGCAAGATGCCGTGCGAGAACAGCGCCCGCAAGCGCAGCAAGACGATGGCGTTTCGCTGCACGCCCGAGGAGCACAAGCTCATATGCGAGATGGCAGCCTGGAGCGGCATGAGCAGGCAGGACTACATCATCGCCAAGCTCACCGATACCCAGGTCGAGGTGAGGCCCTCTGTAAGCGTGCAGAAGGCGTTGAAGGACTCGATGGCGGAGTTGTCCAAGGAAGTACGGCTGGCGGCCTCCTACGGCGAGCTGAGCGAGTCCCTGCAGCAGAGGATCGAGCTCGTGATGAGGTTCTTCCTGGCGCTCGGCGAGGGGGTTGAGGCACCAGTGACGGAAGCGCCACCGCAAACCTCGCATTTGGAAGAGCCGACAACATCCGTCATGGATGCGGGCTCCGACACCGCAAGCATCTTCGAGATGGGGCGCATGTAAGGTTTAACGCCAGACCTCCAACGCCTTGTCCGCAAGCCATTCGGCGCGATCGGCGATATCGCCCTCGTCCCAAGACTCCTTCTCCAGGGCGCCGGCCATGGTCGCAAGGCCGGCGGCGCAGAGGGCAAGACCGTCCTTGTATCCCTTTCCCTGCTTCTTGGTGGGCCAATCGGCATCGCGGATGGAGGCGTTGAGCGAATGCGTGATGATGGCGAGGTTGCCGAGCGTGAGGAGCTTCCTGTCCCTTCGCGTGGCAGCCTCATCGTCGAGGGCTCCCCATTTGTTGCGCCACTTCTTGGGCATCATGTGTTCGAGGGTGTACTGGTTGAACCCGAGCAGGGCCGTGCTGCTCATGCCTGGGCGAATGGCGCTTTCCAGCAGATAGAGGACGCCCTTGGACTGGAGGTTGTACAGACACGATTCCTCGAATGCCGCTCGAACCTCGGCGTCGCCGGGCATGTACGTCGTCGCCTCGTCATTGGCTTCGAGAGCCTTCCTCAGCGCCTCCGCGTCCTTCACCTCGTTCAAGATCAGCGAGGTGAACAGCCTGTTGTAGTTCTTCGTGGTCGCCTGAACCAGCATTCGGCGGACGATGTAGCTCTCAAGCAGGGCGTAGATCTTAGATTCCTCGCTCGAAGACTCCGCGTTCTTTCGAACGTAGAGCACGTACGGGATGAGCGTCGAGTTCTTGAGGCCGAATATCAGCACGTTCAGGCGCTCGACGCCGGGGGCGGAGGGGATGTCCGCGTCGCAGCAGCTTGGGTCAAACGTGGACTCGAACACCTTGGCATACGCCTTCATGCTGCTGAGGATCTCGTCCTTGTCTCCGTTGCAGTACCTGCCGATGAAATCCTTGTAGGACTGGAAGAGGTTGGACGTGCGCGAATAGAAGAGCTTGTCCTCGGTCGTGACGCCACGCCTCTTGTCCTGGACCAGAATCTGGAGGAACGCGTCGAAGAAGAGGTCGACGAGCGTGCGCTTGATGCGCCCGGTAACGATCTCCTGCTCCCAATACTCCCTCTTCTCAGCCGTGGGCTCGAAGACGTCTTCCCAGCACTCCTTGAACGCCTGCTCGTTCTCGCGGTTGAAGAAGTAGTTCTTGAGGAGCTCCGCCGTCGTCAGGCGCACCCCGAGCGAGTTGATGGTGTCGAATATCTGCTGCTCGTCCTCGCCCTCGGTGAGGTCGATGCAGACGAACTGGACGTTCGACTTGATCGTGTTCCTGTCGACCTTCTCCGGGTCGATATTCTTGAGGAAGTAGTTGTAGGCAAGGACGATGGCCGAGGAGCCCTCGAGGGGTTCGCAGCCCGTGGCGCTGACGACCTTTTCGAAATCCTGCCGGTCGTACTTGCCGTGCCGCAAGGCGACATCGCCGGTCTCCAGGACGAAATCTCGCTCAAACAAATTGTTGGTGCCGTTTTTTGCACAGAGTGCCTTGAAGAAGATGACCATGGTCGTGAGTCGCTGCTGGCCGTCGATGACGGTGCGAACCTCGGAGACCTCGGACCAGGTGTTGCCGGAGGAGGCCTGCTTCAGGATGATGGAGCCCAGGAAATAGGGCCGCTTCGAGGCCGTGACGAACTCCATGTCGCCGAGGAAACGCTCCCATTGCTCTTCTCCCCAGACGTACGCCCTTTGGTAAAAAGGTATTTCGAGCAGGCGCGATCCGTTGAACACGCCGCTTATCGTTGCTTTTCCTGCATCCATCCTTAAAGCCCTATCTATCCTTTGCGGTTATTGCTGGCGGGGTCAATTTTATCAATACGCTGCTTGACCCTTTAATGTTCCCGGTCCTTGCCGTCTTCTCCCCAGAAGGTGCTCGAAGATGATGCGCAGGTCCTCGTCATCAAGGCAGCCGCCCTCGAGGCAGCCACGGTCGATGGTATCGATCATCGTCTGCCCCTTCTTCTTCGAGCGGTCGTAGATCACTGTGTCGAGGGATAGCTCCCTGCCGTCGCGCGTGAACATCTCGTGCATGAATTCGGCACTGTTCGCTTGACTTCAATCGCGTACCGCGTGCTCGAGCGGGCCGCTTCCCCTCGATATGGCGACATCCCAATGCTCGCAGTTAAGCAGAAGAAGTCGGTTCATGAACTCGACGCCCGAAAAACCGAGTCTCGCAAACGGCGGAAATAGAGGGTCATCTGAAAAGACCGCAGCATACTCACTGCTCAACGGCATATACGCGAGATGAAAATCGTACGAGTCGTCCTCGGGCCCGATGATGAACATAGGCATCGACGTCGTAACGAACCCTGAGCCGACGGGTGCCCTAAGGATGGAGAAGCTCTTCTCAAAAAAAGCCTTTCGAATACGGTTAACTGGCACAATATCATCGTTGGAGAAGAGCATGGTTGCGGCGGCGGCAAGCTCGACCACCGCTTGGGAATCCCCGCGCCAATCCGACCAATCGAGCAAGCCGAGCTCATAGGGTGTCAGATGAACGTTTCTGAGCAGCTCTTCGGCAGTCTCGCGTGACCATTTCTTGTCGACGCGCATACTGATAGGGTGCCGGACGATGATATTTGCTGCCAGCTCGCAAACGGCGGCTTTCCCATCAGAATACCCTTCGTCTTCGCACTGGTCTTCTTTCTGGCGTTCCAAAAAGCGATCGTAAAGCGGCGCGATGCGGCTCTCGAGCTCAGATAGCTTAACCTCGATGAGGTTCTGCGCATAGAATCTGTCTGTCGCATCGCCTGTCGCATCGGCATGCTCGACCTCATAAAGATCGCGCATGCTGCAAAGGTTCTCGCAATTCGTGCGGAAGAAGGAGCCCTTCTGTCTGCTGTAGGCATGAAGCTGCCCGGAGGAATCCGCGAAATGGCGCAGGTAGAACCGCGGCACCCAGTGCTGCTTTCGCGTCATCTTTCCGGGCAGCTTCGACATCCTAAGCCTTCACCGCCTCGTATTGGTAGGTCGTGCGCACGTTGTAATGGAAGTCGTTTCCGAGGTCCAGCGCCTCGAAGTGCTTCTTGGCGCAGCCGATCTTGATCTTCTCCGCGTCGCGCAGGGCGGGCTCGCCGTTCTTGCCGCCCTTGGTCTCGGTCACGAAGTACACGCGGCGCTCGCCGTCGGCCTCCTCGACGTACGCCCAGTCGGGGTTGTAACTGCCGAGCGGCGTGTCGATCTTGAACGCCGAGGGCAATTTCGCGAACACGAGAACCTCCTCCTGCTTGTCTAGAGCCTCGGCAAAGGAGCGCTCGACCCCCGCCGAGTCGTAGACCACGTAGTTGTACAGGCTCTTGCTCGTCATGTCCGGCTTCCACGCGTTCTGCCCAAGGTAGGCCGTGTAGTCGTCAAGCTCGAGGTCGCGCATGGTGTACCACTCGTCCTCGGGAAGGCGCACGTACTTGATGCCCTGGGCGATGAGGTCGTTCTTCACGCGGTTGATCTTGTCGCCGACCTGCGCGAGGAAGGTCGCGGGGTCGATCTCGAACTCGTCGAGGCGGCTGCAGCCCTCGAGGATCGCCTTGATGGTGCCGCGGGTGAGCCCGACGGCGTCCTGCAGCTCTGCGATCGGGTCGGGAAGGTCGTATTTCACCTTTCCCGAAACGGACACCACGGAGGTGCCCGTGCCCTCGGCGCTCACGCCCGCGTCGTCGATGCCCAGCGAGGCACGCTCGCTCGTCACCTGGGGCGGGCGCACGGCGAGCATGCCGTCGACAGCTTCGATGGCATGTTCGATGAGCTTGCCGGAGTCGACCTCGACCTGGAAGCGCGTGCGCTGGCGGATGCGGTCCCACAGGGCCTGGAACGCAGGGTCGAGCGTGACGTCCTTCTGCAGCTCGACCGAGACCTCCTTGGCCTTGTCACGGATCTGGACCCTCTGGGACTTGTGGATGATGATCGCCTCGACCTGCTCCTTGGCAGGCTCGAGCTCGGCGGGGAGCTCGACCTTGCCCTCCTCGGCGGCCGCCTTCAGCTCGGGCGTCACCGCGCCCTTGTCGTCGACCATGCCGGTCGCGACGAGGTGGTCGTAGACCTGCTTGGACTTCTCGTAGCCCAGGCGCTCCTCGACGCCATCATCGCCCTTGACCGTGACCTTCGTGAAGCTCTCCGGAGTGATGACGCCGAACTTGAAGTCCTCAGCCTCAAGCTCCTTCTGCAGGCCGTTGGCGAAGTCGTCGTAGCTCTCGTTCGCGATGACGGTGAGCACGTTCGCCTCTGGGTCGTACAGGCGCTCGCCATCCTGGTTCACGCACAGGCGCAGACCGCGGCCGATCTTCTGGCGCTTGGTCAGGTTGTCCTTTGTCTCGACGAGCGTGCAGATCTGGAACACGTTGGGGTTGTCCCAGCCCTCCTTGAGCGCGGAGTGGCTGAAGACGAAAGAGACGTCCTTGTCCGCGTCCTTGCCGTCCGGGAAGGAGATGAGCGTCTCCTTCTTCTGCATGATGAGCTCGAAGGCCCCGGCGTCGTCGGCGGTGCCGGCGGCTCCCTTGGAGTCCTTGAACTTGCCCTTCTTGTCCTTGGCGAAGTATCCCTGGTGCACGGCGTGGGGGTCGCGCACCAGCGGGGCGCCGACGGCTTCGTAGCACTCGAGCCACGTGCCCTTGCCGATCCCCGCCGCCTTTGCGATGCGACGAGGCGCCTTCGAGTTCAGGGCACCTGCGTACTCCTCCTCAAACATCAGGGCGTACAGGCCGCCGTGGACTTCGGGCTCGTAGACGCGGTATCGGTCGACGCGGTCGATGAAGAAGAGCGAGAGCACCTTCACGCCGCGCGGCCACAGCTCGAACTGGCGGGCCAGGTGGTCCTCGATGGTGCGGCGGATCTGCGCGCGCTTGACGACCTCCTCGTTGACGTCGCCCAGCGCCTCGCCGAGCTCGAGCACCTCGCCGTTCTGGAACTCTATGAACTCGTCGCCCACTGCGGCGCCGATGTTGTTGACCACCCAGCCGCTCTCGTAGTCGCTGTTCTCGCCGCTCTTCTGGTAGAGGTCGTTGCCGGTCTTCACCGTGACGGCCTTGCGCTTCTGCGTGCCGTCGGCCTGGCGCACGTCGATGGACACCTTGGCGGAGAACGGGTCGGACTTGACGGACTCGAGCCTCACGTACGCGCCGTTGAGGTTCGCCTCGGCCTTGATCGAGTCCACGCAGATGCCCTTCACCAGGTGGCGCTCGAAGGCGTCGACCGGCGTGAGGCGGTAGATCATGTTGTAGGCCTGCTTGTGCGTGGCCGAGTAGCGCAGCACGAACAGCGGGTTCAGGCTCTTGATGGCGGCCTTGGCCTGCTTGGTGTTGTCGACGCTCTGGGGCTCGTCGATGATGACGACGGGCTTGCAGGCGCTCACGAGCTCGCGAGGGCTGAAGCCGCCGGTGAGCTTCTCGCTGGGACGGTGGAAGAGGTTGCCCTCCTTCGCGGTGCCATCCTTCTCGAGGCCCTTGTTGAACGCGTCGATGTTGATGACCATGACCTGGATGGAGCTCGACGTGGCGAAGTTACCCACCGGCCCCATGTCCTTCGAGTCGTACACGAAGTAGTCGAGCGGCGTGCGGTCGTAGAGCGTCTCGAAGTGCCTGCGGGTGGTCTGGAGGCTCTTGAGGACGCCCTCGCGGATGGCCACGCTCGGCACGACGATAACGAACTTGGTGATGCCGTAGCGGCGGTTTAGCTCGTAGATGGAGCGGATGTAGACGTAGGTCTTGCCGGTGCCGGTCTCCATCTCGACGGTGAAGTCTCGCAGGCGCCCATCGGTGAGGACGTCGGTTGCCGGGAGGCAGCCCTCCTCCTGCACGGCGTGCAGGTTGTCGAGGAGCTGGCCCGGCGCCACGCGAAGCTCGTTGCCGTGGCCGACCATGAGCTCGCCGATTGCCGTCTGGCCTTTGCGGCCGGAATCGGCGGAGAATACGCTGCCAATAAATTGTTGTCCGCGGAACAGGTCGCAGGTTGCTTCGATGGCCTCCAGCTGGTGCTGCTGGTCGGATGAGAACTTGAACTCGAGCGCCGCCATGCTAGACCGTCCTCAATTCGATCTCACAGCCCATGCGCTCGCCGGCGTGCTTGAAGATCTGCACGGCGTTGAGCTTGAGGGTGTCGTCGAGGACGGAATCGAGGATGAGAACGCGCCTGGGCTCCATGTCGGCGATGGCCTCGAGCGCCTCAATGGTGAGGCCTCGGGACATGCAGCAGACGAGCTCGTCGCAAGCGACGGACCAGATGGGATAGCCCGCGGCTTCAGACTTCTCGACGGGCAGCGTGAGCTCGAGGCCCCATTTGAGCATCATCTCGAAGACGATATCCATATCGGAGCGATCGGGCTTGACCACGTCGAAGAGGAGCTGACCGGGCTCGGGCTTCTCAATGCCGGACTCATCGAGCTCGAACACACGGAAGCCGATGTCGGGAAGCTGCTTGGGTCCCTCGCCAAGCTTGAGTTGACGGTTGGATTCCTCGAGCTCGGTTTTGATTTTGTCGCCTGCGCGGCGAATGCGTCCTTCGCCTATGTCGCAGAGAGTCTCATACCCGTCCTTGTAGGCGTCGCGTTTCGGGTCACAAGGCTCTGGAAGCTGGACAAGGATAAACTGATAGCGATCATCTTTTCCGAGCTCCTGCAGGAACATGGCATGGGCGGTCGATGCTGAGCCTGAGAAAAAATCAAGCACAATATCACCCGTGCTTAAATGCTCATGTACGGTAAGGAAGCAAGCAACCGAAAACAAGAGATAGACCGCCA
>CATXJW010000037.1 GCA_958370325.1 uncultured Collinsella sp.
CATAAAAGAAAAGGACCCCTTTGCAGAGGTCCTAGTCAATTCAAGGTGGCGGGGAAGGGAATCGAACCCCTGACACGAGGATTTTCAGTCCTCTGCTCTACCAACTGAGCTACCCAGCCATTTGAGGTGTGCCTTGTTTCAAGGCTTGATTAGTATAACCAAGGACGCGTTCCGGTCAACCGAGAATTTCAAAAAAGTTTTTGAGCACAGCCTCGGTTCTTTAAATCGGCACGTCAGAGGCATCAGCCGGCAGCAAGAAGTTTTTCGCTCAGAGCCGCACGGGCAAACTCACTTGGCGTCATCCCCTCGGCAGCCGCCCGTCGACGAATGGCCTCCTTCATTCCCAGAGGAATCTTGACCGACAGCGTTGCCGTCCCCTCACCTGAGAGTGGGGGCCGTCCATGCACGATCCCACCAACGGCGTGTTCGCCATCCGGAAACTCTCCGCGCTCGTACGACTCGCACCACGCGTCAATCATTTCATCCGTTACAACCTGACCATTAGCGGCCGTATACGTCTTACCCATCATCGACCCCTTCCGTCAGGTGCTTTTTAGCGTTGGGATGGATCTCAACATCCATGCATCTTCTCCTCCATCTTACCCAATTTCGTATGACGAAAGTCCGCTGTCGCCAATTCTTAAGCCGGCACGCGTTGGAGAGCAGGGGTCGAAACAATGATTGAAGGGCGCTCTAGTGCGGCCCAGGCGCCGGGGCAGGAGCACATACGCCAGGGACGTACGTTTTCGTAGCGCGCGAGGATATTGCCGTCGCGATCGATGAAGGCGATGTCGATGGGATAGGCCATAAAACACGTATGGACCGAAGAGCAGCGTGGAAATGCCATGACGAGCGGCAGACCGTTGGCGGCAACCGGACGCCGTCCCAGCATGCCGCGCAGGCGCACGGCAAACGACTCCGCCACCGCAAACTCGGCCGGCGTCCAGCCCAGCCTATTGAGTGCCCGCGCGTAGGCGATGTAGGACGAGACCGCGGTCACATGACCACCCCCGGACGCCATGGATCGACCGTCACCGCGCGCTCGTGCGACAACGTTGTCGGCGCCCCCAGCGGAACGCCAGCGATGCTGAGAGAAGTCGGCCACGGCTCATAGTGCATGGTGCAGGTATAGGTCCTAAACGTACCGGATAGGGAGAGCAGACCACCATCCGATGCCTCCGCGCCTTGCTCGCTCGACACTTCGATCTGCAAGTCATAGCCTTCCATGGCATTCAGAATTTGAGTCTGGACCGTCGCCGAGGCATCGACAGAGCTTTCGTCGCCCTCCCCCTCCGACGCCACGGCGTGCGCCAACACGATGTCGGGCACCACGCGGTCGAAGCGCGCGACAGCACTGGCAAAGATCATGACGTTGTACACGATGAGTGCCAGCACCAGCAAAACGGGCGTAACCACTGCCATCTCCACCGTCGCTTGGGCGTGCTCCTCGCGCAGACGCATGCGGATACTCATTACGACCCACCGCCCAGAGCGCCAACCAGCGTGGCGACATCGACGGTGAGCGGGATGGAGCCGCCGCCGGGCAGAGGAATCTCCGCAAGCGTGAACACCGTACCGCTGATGGTGCGTTCGACTTGATATTCCAACGCCTCGCAAAGCGCCTTGGGATCGGTCACGCCCAACGGAATACTTCGCAGTTTGTCTTGCGCTTGAGAGAGGCCAGCAATGTCAGACCCCGGGCTCTTAATGACGTTGGCGGAATCAGTCAGCACCGGCTTTCGCAGGCGCAAGTCGCACGGTTCCAAACCCAGCGCCGCCACGGACGCCGAAACGGTATCGCCGAGCCACGATGCAATGGAGCCCAACGCGCCGCTGTCCCCTCCTAGGCCTTTAATCATCTCGTCCATAAGTTCGTCGGCCGAACCTTGGATGTCTCCGTATCCCACAAGCAGCCGCCCCCAAACATCCATGACGCCATCGAGTACGCCGGCAACGCCACCCGAGCGTTCCTTCAATGTCGAGAAAAATCGCGAAAGCACGTTGTTTTGCGCCGTCGCTTCATCGGGCGCCAGTACCGCGGCAGAGATGGCACCGCGATCGCCAAGCCTAACTGCCGTGTTAAACGAAGAGTTGAGCTCATCGGGGCTCGAGATGGCACCCGAAACTGCAAAGGCGACTACGCCGTTGCGGCCAGGTGGGGCGATACGCGGACGCTCACCGGAAAGTTCTTTGATGGCGGTATCGAACGCATTGCCCGCACGGTCGGCTTCGTCCTCGGTCTGACGCTCGAGCTCGAGCTCCTTGTTGCGACAGTCGACGTAGTCCTCCAGGGCGTCTTTAAACTTGTCAAAGTGATACTCAAAGCCGTTTTCGATAGAGGTTGAAGGCGCCGCAACAGCACCAAGCGACAAAACGCCAAAATGGCATTTGCTGCATTTATCCTGTCCATCGTAATCGGCAACCGAAGCAAATCCGCTCGGCGTCCCTTTCTTATAGTTAGGGCAGGTCGTCCCGTAATGCAGATACGCCTTGTCATCGTTCACGCTCGTCGGCCACACCGCATCGGTATAGAGTTCCGTCGCCCGAACCTCATCAGAGTTGCGCGGCAGCAGCGGAATATAGGAGGAAACCCTGTCTCCGTTCTCGGTTATATGCGCCCGATCGACCTCCGCGCTCGCATAGGTATAAAACGCCTTACGCGCCGCAGACTCTGCCTTCATCTCGACACTCGAGCCGTGGGGCTTTTCATTTGTCAGACGCCAATGGTAGTAGTCCTTCGCGCGATCAAGGGCAACTTGGGGCTCCCACGTAACGCTCGATGAGTAATGCGGATTTTGAAAACCGGAGAGATCCGTTAGGCTTTTCGCACGCTCCCACATGCAAGAACAGCTGCCGACCGAGCCCTTGTCAGACCCACCACAATCCGCCAGCCAAGCACGCTCTTTAGCCTTCGCCGTGTCCTCAGAAGCCTTCCGCAGCTCCTCGGCCGCACACTCTAAATCATCTGATGTGTCTTTAATGGTATCGGTCGAGATCTCTGATCCTTTGAGCGCAGCGAAGTCAGACTCGGATGTCCCGGGCACGGCAAGCGCCGTACCGGTATAGGTCACACTATCGGTATCCTGCGCCGACACCGCCTGCGTGGCACGCGCGGCGATCAGATACGGCAGAGCCGTCTCGATTTTCTGTAAGCCTTCCGATGCGCTTTTGGCAAACTTGTTGCGCGTTTTAATGATCTCAATCCCGGTGTCGACCATATTGCCGGCAACCGGCTCGGCACCCGGGATGAGGATGGCGACCAGGCCCGTCCCGATCGTGGCAAACCCCGCCAGCCCCAGACTCAAGATGCTCGCATCAACCACCGTGGCAGCCGTGTGATAGGACGACACTACGTTGGCACCCGCCAGCGCGCCGCTATCAGCCGCCACCTGGGTATCCCCGGCACGCGACATGCTCCATATCGCCGCGGTCGACGAAAACAACAATGTGAGCACCACTAGGATGACCACGGCAGAAGAAAGCGTGGTATAGGCGCCGTCTTCGATAAACAGATCGACACCGGCTCGACCCATAAAGCCGCCTCGCTTGCGATGGCAGCTCGGACGGTGCGTCAAAACGCGTCTAGACCAGAAACGCTTAATCCCATGCAGCAATCCACGAATCATAATCTCCCTCCAGCCATTCGGGACGCGATTGATACGAGACATCGACCTTGAGCTCAACGTAGCCGCCCTCGGCGGTACCACCCATAGCCTGCGCAAACGCACCGATCACAGGCAACGGCTTGACCTCGCCGGAAACGGACACGGACGAGACGCCACCCGCACCGGCCCGGCCAAGCTCGATATCCCACGACAACGGCCCGCCGGCATGAAAGATCGAGACGTTGGGCACTGCGGCAAGTCGGCGGCGGGTGAACTCCTTAAGATCGTCGTCCTCCGCCGTCGTCGTGGTCATGAGCCGCGCGGTCTCGGCGGCGGCAGACTCCATGACCGCGCGCGTATAGAGCAGGCACACCGGTTGCAGCGCGAGAAGGATGAGTGTCAGAAACGTCGGCAGCAAAAAAGCGGCCTCGACCGTAGACTGCGCCCGGTCCTCGCGCGCGGCATCAATACAACGCGATGTCCTTAGCGGCCGCAGCGGCGTCGATAACCGACGTCGAGGCAACGCCATGGGATGCCGCCCGCTCAACCAGCGCCGCCAAGCGCCCATCGGTGCCGGCACGCCAAAGTCCCGCGATCGCCAGCACGATCGATAACAGCGCCACCGTGACGATGGCGTATTCGACCGTCGCCTGGGCAGATTCCTCACGCAGAACATCATGCATTTCACGATCCCTCCTTTGAGTCCGTTGCCTGCGGGCTCAGGCGCACGGCACGCAGACGACACGAAGCATCGCCAGCATCCGCGGCAATTGTCACCATATCGACCCAGCCGCGTCCGTCGCGCACGATGGCGCCCCACACGTTTCCCTTGATGTCGAGATAGCCGCTCAGAGCAAGTTGCGCCGTGGGTACCTCGCGATAGGCACGCAGCATATCCGCCGCCGCTTCGGTCATCGGTCGGTCCTCGGACCATGCAAGCCGGACCGCAATCGCGTTGCCCTCAGGCGAATCCGTCGCAGTGCCAGACCGCTTGTCGAGTGTCCGCATAAAGGTTTGCGCCGTGACAGCGACATCCGAATCGTCCGCATCTCGCATCTCATCTTTTTGAGACGCCACCGCCGAATCTGAGCCCAAATCGGAGGCGGTCCCAGGACGCTGCTGCCGCGCGGCGTTAAGCCCCCAAAGCACCGCCGCTATCGCCACGGTCAGGCAAGCAAACACCAGCAGCACCCCGATGGGGCGCTCGCCCTCTACAGGCTGTTGATGCCCTCGCTGATAGCGTTCCATAGATCTTGGACCTTGCCCTTAAATGCGACGATGGCGATAATCGCGATCACCACGAGCACGCCGACCAAGATGGCATACTCGGTGGTACCCTGTGCACTCTCCTCCTGCAATAGTTCCTTGGCGCGCTGGCGAACATGTGCCGCCCGGCAAAACGCCCAGCCCTGGACCTTGCCAGCAGCGTCAGTCATCGTGTTCATGTATTCCTCCCTACATCATCCCGCCTGCTCCCAGCAGCGGGCCCAATATGGACAGAAGCAACGCCGGCAAGATGAGCGTGCCGGTGGGAATCAGCAGCTTGACGGGCGCACGCTCGATCTCGCGCTCGACCGCGGCGCGATGAGCCGCACGGATCTCGCGACTTTGAGCGGCCAGCGTCTCGGCAAGTGGGGCACCCAGGGCGAGCGCCTGCCCCACCGTGATGGCAAAGGTCTCGAGCGCTCGCACGTCCAGGTCGCGCGCGGCGGCCAACAGCTCGTCCTCACGCGTGCCCACGCCCACCTGCCACGCCATGCAGGCGCGCTCAAGGCGAAGAGCCAGCACTGACCGGCGGTTGGCGCAGAAAATCTCAAGCGCCGCATCAAACGAAAGACCGGCCGAAAGACCCAAGCGCACAACATCGATCATCTCGGACACTTCGCCGAGCGACACTCGCGCCGGGCCGCCCGCTCCAACCGCGCCCTTCACTCGCGCGGTCAGAGCATCGACCACCGAGCGACCCGCGGCAGCGACCAGCACCGCCTCGCGCTTGCAGGCCCCTGCGATCTTGCGTGCATCCGCCCGATCCAAACCCGTCGCGACAAATACACTCAGGGCGCACAGGCAAGCCGCAACTGCAACCGGGGCGCTCATAGCTCCACCCGCATAATGCGCCGGATAACCACCAGGGCAACGGCGTTGAGGGCAAGACCCAACACCACAGCGCCCGCGCCGGCAGGCGTCGCAAGACCGCGACGAAAATCTGCCGAAAGCAGCGCCAACACCGCGCACATGCCCGCCGGCATCGCTGCGACCATATGCGCAGACATGCGAGCCTGCGACGTCTTAACATCCAGGCGGCGCTTGAGCTCAATGCGCTCCCCCACCATGCTCGACGCCTCGGACAGTAAGTCGGCAAGCGGAGCGCCGGTGCGCTGAGACACCTTAAGCGCCAAAGTCACAAGCGAAAGGCCGGGGGCGTCGATACGCACGAGCAAGTCATCGAGCGCGTCGGTCGCCGAGATGCCGCAATCGATCGCCGCCGCCACCCGCAAAAACTCGGTATGCACTGGCTCTTGCGCATGAGCGCCCACAAAGCGCATGCCCTGGGCCAGCGAATGTCCCGAGGCAAGCGACATGGAAAGTGCGGTAAACGCCTCGGGCATTGCCTCTTCTGCATCGTGTTGCTCGCGCCGGCTCTCAAAGCCATCCCGAGCGGCACCAACGGCAAACGGAGCAACAAGTCCCAAGGCAAATCCGGGGGGCGATAACGACACCATCGTTAGTAAAACGCAGCAGACACCGCTCGATAGCAGCAGAAACGCCAAACGTCCCGAAGCATCTTCGATCACGAGGCCAAGGCGATGCGCCGGAGCCAGCGATGCCCACGAACGGGCGATCTTTTTCAGCAGATCGTTTTCCACCAGCTCACGCGGCAGCTTCTCTGCCACCGTCTCGAGCGCCTGACGCGCCAGCTCCGCCGGCGGTACCTGCGGCACACGAGGTTCCGCCCCGCACGCCGTCGCGACAGAAAGCCCTGCCAAGCCCCCTACGACGAGGGGCACAGTGATCTCCATTCGTCCACCTCCTCTTGTGTGAGCGTCCCCGACCGCAGGCCTTCTGCGATAAACGGCGGCTCGCGGTCAAGCGTCCAGGTGCGCTCGGCGGCATCGAACGTCACATAGCGCTCGAGCTCTACGCCACCCGATGCGGCGCGTCGCACCCCCGAATACGAGGAGACGAAACGCCTGCCATCGGCGTGGCGCTCGGACATCACGATGCCGTCGAGCGCCATGGCAATCTGCTCCTCGATGAGCTCGCTCGGCAGATCGATGCCATAACGTGCAAGCAACGTCAGACGCACCACGGTCTCCTGTTCTGAACCCGCATGAAGTGTGGTGAGCGACCCGTCGTGGCCCGTGTTCATGGCCTGCAACATGTCGCAGCACTCGGCACCGCGCACCTCGCCCACCACGATGCGGTCGGGGCGCATGCGTAGGGCATTAGTTACCAGGTCGCGGATCGTCACCGCGCCCTCGCCCTCAATTGAAGCCTCGCGCGCCTCTAGGCGCACCACGTGCGGATGATGTGCAAACTTGAGCTCGGCAGAGTCCTCGATCGTCACGATGCGCTCGCCGGTGGAAATCTCACATGACAACGCGTTGAGCAGGGTGGTCTTACCAGATCCCGTGCCTCCCGCAACCGCCAGGTCCTGTCGCAGCGACACCGCACACGACAGCAGCTGCGCATACCAAAGCGGCAGCGATCCCAACCCCACGAGCTCGTCCAGCGAGCAGATACGGTCCGAGAACTTTCGGATGGTGAGAATCGGTCCGTCAATCGCCACAGGCGGAATCACCGCGTTGACGCGATAGCCCGTTTTGAGGCGGGCGTTGACGATGGGGCTGCGCTCGTCGATACGGCGGCCAAGTGGCGAGATAATGCGGTCGATAAGCACACGGATCTGCTCATCATCCTCAAACGCATGCTCGATGGGGTACAAGACGCCGCCGCGTTCAAAGAAAGCCGAGCGGCAGCCGTTGATCATGATCTCGGTAACGGTGTCGTCCTCGATGAGCGGCTGCAACGGCCCCAAGCCCACCACGTCATCCAAAATCTCGTCGATGATGGTCTCGCGCTCGGGCATCGCGAGATCGGTCGGCTCCTCAACATTGAGCGCCGCCTCCACCGCAGGACGCAATTCCGAGCGGGCAAGTGCCGGGTCGACATAGGCGCTGATACGCGCCACTTCGTCGTAACCCATGCGGTCCATCACGGCGCGCTTGGTGCGTCGTTTCACGGCGCGGCGACGCCCCGCATCTACAGGCGCTGCCGCCGCCGCAGCGCCGGCAGCCTTAATCCTCGTTTGCAGGCTCATCGCTGATCACCCTCGCGCGACCAGGGAAGGCGGATACGCGGGCGTTCGGTGCGCGTTGCACGGTCGGCGACCATATCGCTCCAAGGGCCGACGGCGCACCCCAGTTCCACGAGCATCTCGCGCGTGGCCTCGCGCACGCTAGTCGCAAAAGCGCTGGTCTGCCCCACTGCCTCGTCAGCGCGCCCAAACGCCATGAGCGCGGCGAGATCCTGCCCGCCATCGGCGATACGAATCTTGGAGCTCAACGCACAGGCAATCTCAAAGCGCATGGCGACGTCCTCGTCTGCCCCGCGCGCACCGAACCGGTTGAACACGGCGCTCATGCGCGTGCGCGGCACACCTACTCGACCTGCCAGTTCAATGACGCGCGATGCCGATGCCGCGGACGACACCGCCGCATCGCCAACGACCAGGCAACGGTCGCTCGCCGCCACCGCAGCCGCCACGGCGTCGCCCCAAAAGACCGAGGTATCGATAAAGACCACGTCGGATTCGCGACGCAGAACATCAAGCAGTAGCTCCACCGGACGTGCCATGAGCTCGGCTTGCTCGGGCGCCGCGACGGGACCCCAGAGCGTAACGCCCGGTGCCACGCGCATCGATGTGGCTACGATATCCGGCTCGGTGAGCGTGCCCGCCGCCGACGGCTCGATAAGTGCCGCCATATCGCGCGGAGCATCGACGCCTAACAAGTCGTAAAGGTTTCCAAACATCAGGTCCAGGTCGAGCACGGCGGCACGCAAGCCCAACAGCGACGATGTGTGTGCCATGGTGGCAACGATCGTCGACTTGCCGCAACCGCCCGAACCCGAAATGGCGCAGATGACCGGAGCTCGATGCGGCGAAGCGGCAGCGTCTGCCGGCGGCATCGGAGGCGGCGGGGCGGGCGTCGGTGACAGCGTCCCCGTCTCCCCCGCCGCAACCACACGCTGCGTCCAAGCCGGCATGGCAGCTTGTTCGGTCTGCGAGGCAGGCTCGTTCTGTGCAATCTGCTCATGCTGCATCGGCGGCAACTCGCCGCACCCGGCAAAGCCCTCAACTTCATCGAGTTCATCCGCCAGATTCACGCCGTGCACGTATCCCATATCTACTGCCGGGGAGTCGCCAGCATGCTGCGCCGGCCCTCCAGCGTCATCGTATACAAGGGGGTTCCGGGGGCGCCGACCATGCTCGGCTTCCGCTTTTCCATAATCATCAACACGCGGGCCTCTTGTAGCGCGAGGCGCCCCGGGTTCCCTATCAACAAAAGCATCGGGCTCAATCGTCATGCGCTGATCGGAATCAACCGCTCCCTCGCCCGCGCGCCCGTTGCCGCATATACTGTGTGCAGCGATGACCTCGGTCGCCCCCGCGCGAAACAGCCCCTCGATATCCGACGGATCGAGCGCTTCTATCAACACGACCACGCGACTCACGCGGCCTTCGGCCGTCAGGCGCGCAACAGTCTTGCGCACATCTTCGGTATCAAACAGAGACGCCGCGATGATGGCAGCCCCGCGGCGTGACGGAAACGCCCGCGCCATGGAAACCAGCCCGTCCAGGTCACCCACGCGAAGCACCTGTGCACCCACATCACGGCCCTCGACTTCCCGCTGCAACAGTCCGTAATCGCCGCACGCGCAGCACGCAAGCCAGATCGCCTTCATCACTCGTCGCCTCCGCTCTTTTTGCCGCGCGCCGTGGCGGGAATCGTCAAGCTGACCGTTCCCTTGCCCGAGGCTCCCAGCAGTTCCTTGACGTCTTCGGGGTCAGCCGCCAGCGTCACCCATTCGATCTTGCCCTCGCGCGTGGCACCGGAATCCTCACTGGTATCGATCACGTACGCGCCGCACAGCCGATCGGTTACGCCGTCTTTTTGCACATACACATCCACGTAGCTGCCCACGCCCGCAGCACCGCCGACCGAGTGCTCGGCATCGACCGCCACCGAAACGGCGACCTTGCCCTTAGGCACCTCGAGCTTGCGGCTCCCGGCCTTGGTGTAGACATTGCAAATCACGGCATTTTTAGGGATGCGCGAGGTCGTCACGTCGCCGCGCACCCGGCGCAGCTCGGTCGCCGCATCGCGCGGCAGCAGGCTCGCCAGCCATTCCTGGGTTATGACATTGGTCTCGTCGAGGGTCTCGCCCACATCGATATCGCGCGCCGCGACGCATACCTCGACGCGATCGCCACCGTACTTGGCCAAGGTCTCAGCCTGGACCTGTTCGGCTCGTGAGCGGATCGACGAGCCGTAAGCCATGCAGAGCAGCGCAGCGAGCACGCCCGCGACCAGACTGATGGCGATGCGCTTGCTCTTGTTCACGGCCGCTCCTCTCATGGCAGTGCCGGGCGAATGCCCGTACCACCATTGTCTGGGCGGTCAGAGCGCAAAGCGGCGCAATCGCGATCTTGGTTTTCGATGTCAAACCAATCGCTGACCAAAAGCTGACCAGCCCGTCAAGCTCGTGGCAAGGTTTTGGTCAGCACGTCAGCAAACTGCATGTTTCGAGGCTTTTCCGCAGCAAAAAAGCCGTCTCCCGAACAGTTGGGAGACGGCTGTCATAGGAAAAATCAATTACAGATGGACATCGGGATCGAGCATTTGAGCACTCACGCGCATGGATGACGCCAGGTTTTGGAACGTTTCCAAACGCAGGCTGTCGATCTGCCCGGCGTCCTCGGCCTCGCGAACGGCGCAACCCGGCTCATGGGTATGCGTGCAATCGCCAAACCGGCACGCGCGCGATGCCTCGACAATCTCGGGGAAGGCGCGCGCCAGACCCCGCTCGTGACCCACGAGCGGTAAGCTGCGCAGGCCCGGGGCATCGGCGATCACGCCGGCGTCGCCCGGCAGCGCTACCATCACGCGCGCGACGGTAGTGTGACGGCCCTGGTCGTCGCGTTCGCGCACACCGCCGGTCGCCAACGTATCGTGGCCCAGCAGCGCATTGAGCAGCGTCGACTTGCCGGCACCCGACTCGCCCAGAATCATGGCGCAGCTCCCGGCAGGCACGCAGGAACGGACCTCGTCCAGGCCGCGGCCCTCGGCAGAGGACGTCACGATCACGCGCACGTCCGGACCCACCAGGCGGCGCACGCGGTCCAGATCGCGCTCGAGCTCCTCGGCATCGCAACGGTCAGCTTTGGTGAGCACCACCACCGGTTCGGCATCGCAGTCGAGCGCCAACACCAGCGAGCGCGCCACACGGTCGAGCAGCACCTCGCCGGCACCGAGCGCCTGCACGATTAGCACGCTATCCACGTTGGAGCAGAGCACCTGGCGCTCTCCGCGGGCACGGCCGCGCCAACGCTCAAAGCTCGTACGGCGCGGCAGCACGCATTCAATCACGCCCATATCGTGCCCGGGAGCGCGGCGCACCGCCACACGGTCGCCCACGGCAGGCAGCAGGACCTCATCCTCGCCGCGCGACTTGGCAAACCCCACGGCATGCTCGGCGCGAAAGGTATCGTCGGCAGTCGCCACCAGCGGAAACCCGCGATCCAAGCGCACCACGGCACCCAGCCGCATCTGCTCGGACTCCTCGGCATGTGCGCAGAAATCATCAAAGGCAGTCTGCTGAGCTTCATCGACCGGCAGGTCATCAAACGCCGGAACGTCCTGCAGCGCGTCGAGTCCCGGCACGCTTGCCAGCAGCTCCTCAGCAGATGCGGGAGCCTCGGTCGCGAGCTTCCGACGACGATCGCGCTTAGCCCGCGCCCCCGTCGTCTTTTTCTTCGCCTTAGCCTTCGCCTTGCCCACAAGCGCCTCCCAGCACCATAAATCACAACTGAGCAGGTATTTTAAATCAAAAAGAGCTGGCCGGGCAAAGCCCGACCAGCTCACAAACTTTCCCTCAGCCCTTTATCATCCGCGCGGGAGAAAAGCCAGCAAGGATACCGCAGGGCCCGCCCCGGAAGCCCTTTCTCCCGAACGATCCCGCAGCGCGAAGCGCGAGGACCAGTGAGGGAGAAAGGGCGTGGGGCGGGCCCGGACGAGTGCGCTACTCCTTCTCAACCGCGCGCATGATCGCCTTGTAGATCTCCATCAGCGGGATGATCAGGAAGGCAAGGCCCAGCGCGGCAAGAACGCCCTTGAGCTCAAGCGTCACGGGGCCAAAGAACATCTCGGCAAGCGTCGGCTGCACGGTTACGATCACCGTCAGCACCAGCGCCAGCGCGGCGGAAGCCCACAGCCACTTGTTCTGCTTCTTCATGGTGAACAGCGACGCACGACGGCTGCGCATATTGAAGCAGTGGAAAATCTCGACCATGTTGAGCGTGATGAACGCCATCATCACGCCTTCCTCGTCGGCATTGCCGGCGATCATATCGGCGATGTGGATGTAGCCCATGTCAAAGTACACGCCCACAAAGAAGCTCGCCAGCACCAGCACGGTGATGATTAGGCCCTGGACCACACAGTCCAGGCCCATATTGCCGGCAAAGACGCCGTCCTTGGCGTTGCGCGGCTTGCGCTTCATGATGTCGCCCTCGGCATCCTCCATGCCCAACGCGAGCGCGGGGAAGCAGTCGGTAACTAGGTTCACCCACAGCAGCTGCACCGGCTGGAAGATGGTAAAGCCGATGAGCGTGGCGATAAACACCGAGAATACCTCGGCAAGGTTGGCCGAAAGCAGGAACTGGATGACCTTGCGGATGTTGTCGTAGATGCGACGGCCCTCTTCGCAGGCACCGATGATGGTGGCAAAGTTGTCGTCGGCGAGCACCATGTCGGCGACGTTCTTGGTGACATCGGTACCGGTGATGCCCATGCCCACGCCGATGTCGGCGCGCTTGATGGACGGAGCGTCGTTGACGCCGTCGCCCGTCATGGCCACGATCTGGTCGCGCGACTTCCAGGCCTCGACGATGCGTGTCTTGTGCTCGGGCTGGACGCGGGCGTACACGCCGTAGTCCTCGATGTGCGCGTCGAGCTCCTCGTCGCTCATGCGATCGAGGTCGGCACCGGTGATGGCCTGGCTGCGATCGGCGACGATGCCCAGCTGCTTGGCGATGGCCACGGCAGTGTCGATATGGTCGCCCGTGATCATGACGGTGCGAATACCGGCATCGTGGGCCTCGCGGATGGCGTCGGCCACCTCGGGACGGACCGGGTCGATCATGCCGGATAGGCCGCAGAAGACCAGGTCATGCTCGAGCGCAGCGGGGCTGCAGTTGGCCGGGACCTCGGTGTAGGTGCGGCTTGCCAGCGCCAGTACGCGCAGGGCCTCGTCGGCCATGGCCTTGTTGGCGGCCACGAGCTCGGCGCGACGCTCCTCGGTCAGGGGGACGACCTTATCGCCCTCGTAGATATGGGTGCACAGGCCGATCACCACGTCGGGCGCGCCCTTGGTGTACTGCTCATACTCGCCGTCAAGGGTCTCGACGACCACGGACATCATCTTGCGGCCCGAGTCAAACGGGGCCTCGCCCACGCGCGGGTGCTCGGCAGTCAGGCCAGTGAGGCCCGCCTTGCCGGCGTCGTTGACAAGCGCGCACTCAGTCGGCTCACCCACGGCCTCGCCCAGCTCCTCGTCCCACTGAGCATCGGAGCACAGTGCCATGCCGGCCAGGAACTTCTCCTTGGGCGCGGCGAGCTCGTGCTTGACGACGGTCATCTTGTTCTGGGTAAGGGTACCGGTCTTGTCGGAGCAGATGGTCTGTGTGCAGCCAAGGGTCTCGACGGCAGAGAGCTTGCGGATAATCGCCTGGCGTTTGGCCATCTTGGTCACGCCAAGCGACAGCACGATGGTCACGACGGCGACCAGGCCCTCGGGGATGGCGGCGACGGCGAGCGAGACGGCAACCATAAAGGTGTCGAGCAGGGCAGTCGGATCGGTAAGGACGTTGCCCACGCCGTGGCGGAGGATGTCAACGCCAAAGATCATGACGCAGATGATAATCACCATAATGGTAAGGATGCGGCTGAGCTCGGCGAGCTTCACCTGCAACGGTGTGAGCTCTTCCTTGGCCTCGGCAAGAGCGCCGGCAATCTTGCCCATCTCGGTGTTCATGCCGGTGCCGACCACGACGGCGCGACCGCGACCGTACACCACGGTGGAGCCCATGTAGCACATGTTCTTGCGGTCGCCGAGCGGCACGTCATCGGTGCCCGCGGCAAGCTCGATCACGTTGGCGTGCTTCTCTACGGGCACGGACTCGCCGGTGAGTGCGGCCTCTTCGATCTTCATCGTGGCGCTCTCGAGCACGCGGCAGTCGGCCGGGACGGAGTCGCCCGCCTCGAGCATGATCACATCGCCGGGCACGAGCTCGGCGCTCGGCAGGTGCACGAGCTTGCCGTCGCGCAGCACCTTGGACTGCGCGGCGCTCATCTCCTGCAATGCCTCGAGAGCTTCCTCGCTCTTGGCCTCCTGAACCACGCCCAGCACCGAGTTGACGATAACGACGAACATGATGATGGCGACGTCGGCAAAGTCCGCCTCACCCTTGACCATGCCCGTGAGTGCACTGATGACGGCGGCAACGATCAGCATGATAACCATGGGGTCGGCCATCTGCTCAAAGAAGCGCTTCCACAACGGCGCCTTCTCGGCTTCCTCGAGCTTGTTAGGGCCTGTCTTGGCGAGGCGCGACGACGCCTCGCCGGTGCTCAGGCCGAGGTTCTCATCAACACCTTGGTCGCTGAGTACCTCCGCCGCGGCGGACAGGTATTCCTTTTGCATATAGAGTCCCCTCCTGGGATTCGGGCCACTCAGCAGATTGATGCCCGATCATAATTCCCAGGAGAAGGGCAAGGGCTCATCAAGGCTGCCGTGCTGAGCGGCAGTTGATAGTGGAGCTATGGTACCCCAAAGCGGCGCGTCTAGCCAAAACATTCCAATTGGAAACACGGCTCGAGTGCAACGATGCAGACCGTGTGATGCTCAACATTGATAAAACGTTTTTTCTTCGGCGCATCGTCAAACTGAAATATCGCCCAGATAGCAGCGGTCAGAACGGTTGGTAAAGATTTTTCATATACCGTTTTTACCGCAAAAAATGAACTTCTTAATCGGCATACGGTCGTTTTTTTGGGGTATTCGGTCGGTATTTCGTTATAATCAACTCGATTTATTTCTTATGGTTTATCTATCAGCGCAAGACGATGTCAGATGGAGGTCTGAATGTACAAGCGCACCAAGATTGTATGCACCATGGGTCCCGCCTGCGATAGCGACGAGACCATCCGCGAGATGATCAAGGCGGGCATGAACGTCGCCCGTTTTAACTTCTCGCACGGATCCTACGACGAGCACCACGGTCGCATCGAGCGCGTCCGTCGTATTTCCAAGGAGCTCGGTCTGCCTGTCGGCATCCTGCTCGACACCAAGGGCCCCGAGGTCCGCACCGGTCTTCTGGTCGACGGCAAGAAGGTTGCCGTCAAGACCGGCGACAAGATCGTCGTCACTGCTCAGCCCACGTCCGAGGATTTCCACGGCACCGCCGAGCACATCTCCCTCGACTACCTGGCTCTGCCCTCCGAGGTCGAAAAGGGCTCCCTCATCCTGATCGATGACGGCCTGGTTGCCCTCGAGGTCGAGTCCGTCGACGGCCAGGACATGACCTGCGTCGTCAAGAACGACGGCCTGATCGGCGAGCGCAAGGGCGTCAACATGCCCAACGTCAACATCTCGCTGCCCGCCATCACCGAGCGCGATCGTCAGGACATCCTCTTTGGCCTGACCGAGAACATCGACTACATCGCCGCTTCCTTCATCCGTGACGGCGAGTCCGTCCGCGGCATCCGCAAGCTTTGCCGCGAGAACGGCGGCGAGCACGTGACGATCTTCCCGAAGATCGAGTGCGCCCTGGGCGTCGAGAACTTCGACGAGATCCTCGAGGCTTCCGACGGCATCATGGTCGCCCGTGGCGACCTGGGCATCGAGATCAAGCCCGAGCTCGTTCCGCACATCCAGAAGGAGATCATCGCCAAGTGCAACGCGGCCTACAAGCCCGTTATCACCGCTACGCAGATGCTCGACTCCATGCAGCAGAACCCGCGCCCGACGCGCGCCGAGGTTGCCGACGTTGCTAACGCCATCTACGACGGCACCGACGCCGTTATGCTCTCTGGCGAGTCCGCTGCCGGTAAGTACCCGGTCGAGGCCGTTAAGATGCAGGCCAGCATTGCTCTCGAGACCGAGAAGTACCTCCCGGCTCACGCTCCGCTCGAGGTTCCGGCTGACGCTCACGGCACCCGCGTCGTCAACAACGTTGTGGGTATGTCCGCTGTGAACATGGCCACCACCGTTGGCGCCAAGTGCATCACCGTGCCGACGACCACCGGTCGTACCGCTCGCCTGATCTCGCACTTCCGTCCCAACATGCCGATCTGCGCATTCTCCCGCCACGAGTGGGCCGTCCAGCAGATGATCATGTACTGGGGCGTTATCCCGCACCAGGCCGAGATTACCCAGGGCACCGTCAACGGCACGATCGTCAAGGCGATCGAGACCGCTAAGGAGCTCGGCTACGTCGAGGCCGGCGATCTGACCGTCGCTACCGCCGGCGATCCCCGCATGAGCGTCCAGCTCGAGGACAAGGTCTCCTCGACCAACGTCGCTTACGTCGCTCAGGTGCGCTAAATCGTACTTGCAAGCAGATTTGCATTGCAAAGGGCCCGGAAGGCATTGCCTTCCGGGCCCTTTTTTAGACCTTCTTCGTATGCCGCATCATCGATTTGCGTTCAGTCGCAAGCCTCTCCGATGCCGAGCGCACCACCGAAGACGCCCTGCGACGGGAGCCGTTGGTCAATTGGGATGAACTGTTCACCGTCAAGCCGGCCGGCTAGCAGCTAGCGATCAGGGGGACTGCGGGAACGTCAGAAGCAGCAACGCGAGCCGCAAATCCCGCCTCGGTTAGCTCGATGACCTCGGTAAATGTTGCATCGAAGAACTCCTCGGTTAGCAGGCGATACGGCGGATGATCGGGCTCACCGGGGTTTTCGCGCACAATCTCGTGCATAACGCCAATGGTCTTGAGCACATACTCCTTATGGATGGGATACTGCCCAAAACGCGTCGCCGCAGTATACAGGCGATCGGTCGCGCGCGGAATCGAAACAATGCCGAGCGTCTTACCAAACCAGTCAAAGTCACCTTGCTTTTTAATGCGGAATTCTTCGCACGGCTTGCCGCCGTGCGCCTCCAGGTACTGATTCACGCGCGTATTCCATACGGTATCGGCCACCAGATGCGACCAGACGCCCAGCGTTAAATCGAGCAACGACTGCGCCACATCTTCGGACGCAAGCGAGAACTCACAGGCGCCTGGACCGACAACCGGCTCGGCATCCCTGTAGCGCTGGGGATAGTGCACACGATTCAGTCGCTCGCGCTCCTCGATAATCGAGGTCGCCGCGGCCGGCGCACCGGTGGGAGAACTTTTAAGCAGCGGTGCCACATAGGTATCCCAGAACTCATGCTCACGAGGCTTAGGGATGGGCTCGGGCTTTGCAAAGTGCGTAATGCGATACGGAATGGGATCGGCGATACCGGGAACCATATAGCCCACAAAAATGTCCGGAACCACGCAGCCAAACAAGAAGGCATTGCGGTCGCGCACGCTATCGGCAAGCGCACTGGTGCGCTCCAGCAAACGCTCCGTCTGAGCGATATGAATGTTCCAGCTTGGCATAGCCACCCCCATAAAAAACCTGGATAACTATACCATCACGGCAAAGCCGCGCGGGCGGCTACGCAGCCTCTACGCAGCAACTAGTCCGTAGCACCGTTTTCGGTTCCATACGACGGCACGGGCGCCTCGACCACATGGTGATATCGATCGATATAGATGGCACGGGCCCCCAAGCGGCGCACCAAATCTTGATGGTGCGTACTCATCAAGACCGTCTTACCCGCCGCGACGTAGGCCAGCAAGAAGTTGACCACGATGTCGCATGAATCCTCATCGAGACCGTTGGTGGGCTCGTCGAGCACCAAGATATCGGGGTTCATCGACACGACCGCAGCCAGCGCCACGCGCTTCTTTTGCCCACCCGAAAGCTGATAGGGCGAGGCATCGACCAGGTCGGCAACCTGGAACAGCTCCATGGCATCGCGCACGCGACGGTCGAGCTCGCCCGTCGGCAACCCCATTTGAGCCGGGCCAAAAGCGACTTCCTCGCCCACCGTGGCACAGAACAGCTGAGCATCGGCGTTCTGGAACACAAAGCCCACGCGCTGATGGAACCGTTGAGCGGCCGCGGAATCCCTTAGAAACGCCGCATCGATCACGTGCCCGTCAAACAGGTATATCCCTGCGTCCGCGAGTTCGAGGCCGTTAATAAGGCGCATAATCGTCGTCTTACCGCAGCCGTTGGGACCGAGTAGGGCAACGAGTTCACCACGATCGACCTGCAGCGAAACGCCGTCGACCACCGTATGCCCCGCATAGGAGAACACCACGTCGCGCAGCTCGATGAGCGGCGCGACCTTGGTGCCGCCCGCACCGTTCGTGCCCGCCGCACTATTCATATCGATCGTCAAAACGTCGCCCTTCCCTATTTGCATCCCCAGTCGGAACCAGCAGCGCCTACAGCACGGCGCACAACACTGCCAGCAGCGCCACGCCGGCCGCATAGACCGCATCGCGCCAGCCAAACCCGCCGCGTGCAGGTGCCGGATACACGCCGGCAAAGCCGCGGCAAAGCATAGCCTCGTCCATCGCGCGGCTGCATTCCATCGCCTTGATAAAGGTCATGCCCATGATACCCGCGACCGAGTCGGTGCGCGAAAAACCCGCAGGTGCACGGCCAACGCTGCGCAGCATGACCGATTCGCACAGATCGTGCGCCGTGCGTCCCAGCACCTCGATATGCTTGAGCGCCATATCAAACGTAAAGATGACTTCGTCGGGTAGATGTAGCATCTTGAGCGCCGCCGACATGCGGCTCCACGTGAGGGTCCACGAAACACCCAGCACCAGCGACACATTAATAAACGTCTTGAGCGCGATCTTGAGCATGGCACCCGTGGCAGACGCGCCCAGCAGCAGGGCAGGCAGTGCCAGAACCACCGCGAGCCCCGCAGCGCCAAGCGCCGGCACAAAGGTTGCCCGCAGCCCGCGTACGGGGCGCACGGCAACGAGCACCAGCGCGATAGCCGCCATCAACATGAGGTACAGCGGGCTCTGCGTCAGGCACACGCACAGAACGCAAACGAACATCCCTACCAAACGCACCGGGGCCGAAACGGAAGAAAGGGCGCGGTCGATTATCGACCCGCCCTTGTGTGCGCCTCCACCCAGGCGAACCCGCTCAAGCAGGCTCGCCAGGTGCAGGACGTTCT
>CATXJW010000038.1 GCA_958370325.1 uncultured Collinsella sp.
CCAATGGGAGCGTAGTTGCCCGCGATCACGCCACCGGTGAGGTTAAGAGTCGCGCCGCTGTTGTTCATGGTGCCAAGTTCGATGCCTGCGCCATGGTTCATAGAGGTTGCACCGCAAACGTAGCCGCCGCTCATATTGACGATAGAACCTTCCTCGGCATAAACCAAACTGTTAACACTGTTTTTTTGATCTCCGCTATTCTGCTGTTGCGTGATCGTGCCACTCTCGAGGTTAAACGTACCAGTTTTGTAGAGATTAACGAGCTTCAGGTCGGCATTGTCACCGCATGCCACGATAGCACCCTTGATATCAACCTTATACTCTTTAAGGGTCTCGGTTGTACCGGTTCCTTTTGCGACCGATTCGGTTACGTAGTAGGTAAGTTTGTTCGGGATGTTGGAATCGTCGCATTCCATTGAAGCGAGATTGCCGTTCATTATTTTTTGATTAACCGGGGGCTCTGTCGGAGCGGTTTGCGCGCCGTCCTTGACAGTCAGCGTCGCGCCACCGGTGATACTGAACAAAGGCTGATTTGAACTCTCGTGCTTAATCTTGAAGCCATTTAAGTCCAAGGTGATCTTGGTGTTTGCCCCTTCAAGCAAAATCTCTTCATCACACTCAATATCAGCAGCTAGCTCAAAAGTAGCAGCACCGTTGTTATCGCGCAGATCCGGGTTAAGGAGCCTTGTGCTCAGCTCTTCCCCGCTGCTAATTTTATGATCCGATTCATTCCCTGCGGCAAGCGCGATTGCGTTTTCACCATTAGTGTCGTCTTCGACAGGCTGCGCAGCATCCCCGACCCCTGCGTCGTCTGACGGCTGATCGGCCTCAGTGGCAATGGTGTTAGACTCGCCGCTCTCAGTCTCGTCACTATTCTGGTTTTCGGTAACCCCGTTGTTGGTGTTGTCCACGTCAGTAGACTCAGTTGAGGAATCCTCCGCCACAGTCTTCACGGTAGGAACCGTCTGGGCATCGTTGGCAATGGCCTGCGAGATCGGAGGCATGACGAGCGACAGTACCAGGCTCAACACGGAGGCTCCGCACAAAACGCCTGCCAGTACACGGCGCGTCGCTTTTTTACTCTGCTTAGATTTGTCTGAATTCGCTTTCATCGATGTCTCCTCCCCAAGAGACCGCGATCTTGCTCTTTCACCATCAAACGTATCTGCGCAATCTGTAATTGCGCTCGTTTAGTAATGCAATTATAACGATTGTTTAAACATCTGAGCAAATAAAACCGATAGTTTTGTAGTGAGTTCTCAATTCTCTTGACAATTGTTCGGATTTACCTTCGTTTATTCGCTATCTTTTTTTGTTTCTGCTGGTAATTTAGTTGCCTATTATTTTTTAATGGCGTTAGTTTTATTTGCACAACATTTTGCTCAAGAGCGAACATCCTGTGAACGGTCGAAAATCGACCGTGAGCGGTAGATCATTAACCGGGATGAATATCCTATCAAATTGATGAGAATATCTTAAACCCATCGGTAGTTAGAAGCATGATGTTCAGGCAACAATATTTGAATTTTCGCGCAGTTTTTAGGCATCAATTCGCCCAAATCGCCTGAGGGCCACCGCAGAGGTGCCTGTCCCCATTGTGGTGGCTCTCCCCCGGCGCTACAGCAGATGCTCCTCGATAAAGATCGCGATGCCGTCTTTGTCGTTGCTGGCGGTTACAAAATCGGCGGCGGAGCGGGTGGCGTCGCTACCGTTTGCCATGGCCACGCCCACGCCGGCGTCAGCCACCATGCAGGTGTCGTTATCGGCATCGCCAAACACGCAGATGTTCTGGAGCTCCATGTCGTTGAGCTCCGCCACACGCACAAGGCCGCGCGTCTTGGACACGCGCGGATCCATGAACTCGTAGAGCCGCTGCGTGGTTTGCAGAGCCGCTGCCTTAACGGTGTTATCGGCAAACGTCGACGCCCGCTCAATCACCCGCGGCATTACCTCGGGCGCCATGGTAAACATCACCTTGGGCTGCGGATCGCGCAGGAACTCGGCAAAATCGACCACCTGGTAGGGCACGCCGTCGACGCGCGACAGGTGCTCGACGCACGCATTGCTCTCGGGCACGTAGAACACGCCGTCTCGGGGGCAGACGGGCGTTGCCGGAAGGTCTGCCATGTGCTTGCAGATGCGCGCGATGGTCTCGCCCGGCAGCGGGTAGCTCAGCTCGTTGATGTCGTGCGCGCGGTCGATGACCTCGGCGCCGCCGCAGCCCACGAGCACGTCCACCAGGCCTTCGATGCCCCAGAGCTCGTACATGGCCTCGGTCGCGTGGGCGTCGCGCCCGGTGCACAGGCCAAAGAGCACGCCACGCTCGCGCAGGGCGCGGATCGCCGCCACGGTGCGCGGGGACACCGTGTGCTGGCTCGTGAGCAGCGTGCCGTCGATATCGCAGAACACGGCTTTGATGTGGCTGAAGGTGGTGTCCATGGGGGCCTTTCTGGGTTGTGCGGCGGTGTGGGGTGTGGTCGCGAACGGCGTACATGGTATACCAAAGCGCACACGGGGCGCTTTGGCGCAAAACCACCACAAAGGTGCCTGGCCCTCTGTGGTGGTTGCGACGTCTGCGGGCCAAACCATCACAACATTCGACGTTTTTCGGCAAAATCGCGATTTTCATCGAATGTTGTGATGGTTTCTTACCGCTTTACGGCACGTTCCAAGTGATTGCGTCCAAACAGCAGCAACGCCGCGGGGACTGCCGTCACGACCATGCCTGCTCCGATGAGCGTCTGCTGCACGCCAAACGTCGCCGCCAGCCACGGGGCAATCGCCAGAGGGGCCACGCCGGCAAACATATTGCCAAAGCCCATGACCGAGTTCACGCGACCGAGCTGCTCGAGCGGGGCCGTCGTTTGCACGATGGTGTTGTGGAGCGGGTTGACGACACCCCAAGCTATGCCCAGGGCGATCTGGCCGATGAGGGCCACGCCCACGTGCGGTGTCCCCACATAGAGCAGACTTCCCAGGCCCACGGACATGAGCGCCACGAGCAGCGTTTTAAGGTTGACCAGGTGCGGCGGCAAGCGGAGCGCGAGCACAGCACCCAGCACCGCACCCACGCCCGAGGCAGACGAGAGCCAGCCCATCCACTCAACGCCGACATGCAGGACATCGCGATAGAAAAACGACTCGAGCGGGTCGAAGGCTCCATAGCCAAAGTTCGAAAGAAAAATGATGCAAAACAGCAGGGCGAGAACGCTGTTGGTAAAGACCGTCTTGATGCTAGCCGCGAAGGTGACACGGGAAGATGTGCTGGGGTCGGGGCTTCGTCCCGCACGCTCCCCTTCCTCTGCCGAATCGGCGTCCGCATGCCCGGCGACATGGCTGGTCTGCGGCCTAAAGCCCCAACCGACGACGAACGCCAGCGCGGTAAAGAGCATCATAAGCACAAACACCGCGCGCGACGACGCAGCCGCCGCGACAAAGCCGCCCAACGTGGGTCCGACGATAATACTCACGTTTGAAAACATGGCGATGGCGGAGTTGATGTCTTTGAGCTCGACAGGATCGTCGGTGAGGTAGGCCGGATAGGACGTGGCGATGGGCTGGGCGAATCCCATCACAAAGCCCAGAAACACCGCGCCGAGCAGGACGACGCCGGTCGCGCTACCAAAGGCGATGATTGCCGTGCCAGTTGCGAGAGCGCCGACGATGCTCAGCAAGAAATGGCGGCGCGGACCCCATGCGTCGAGCGCAGCGCCGCCCGCAAAGGATCCCATGATCACAAAAACGTTCATGAACAGGACGGCCAGCGATGTCGCGACGACCGAAGCATCGTCCGCATAGGTGAGCGTTCCGATGACGCCGATAAAATAACTGGTCTGAAACCCGGTGTAGATGAGAAAGCGCATCGCCACCAGGCGCTTGGCCTGCACGGACAGCGATGATTGAGGCTTTGAGAAAAGAGAGGCGAGCATGGAGACTCCTTGTTTCATACGAATGCGCACGGTGGGTATTCGCCACCGTCTGTCAAATCAATCTATCCGCATGAAACATCAAGGACGCATCAGGCCCCTTCTCTCCATTTTTCGCCCGTCATGAACTACTTGGTAGATTGTAAGGCATGTCCCACACATCTACCAAAGCAAAAACCACCACAAAGGTGCCTGGCCCCTTTGTAGTGGAAGTGACGTTTGCCCAGATAAAACCTGCCAAAATAAACCTGTCCCTTTTTGACATGTTATGGCAGCGCGGCGAGCCGGCCCCAAGTGCCCCATCTCGCCCCGAAAGAGGAGCAACGCGTACTTTGGTACGCGAGCGACGGCTTGAGGGGCGAGATGGGGCGCTTGGGGCCGGCGCAGCGTCAAGCCTTAAAGATGATCTTGGATCAGATCGCAGATGGCTCGGGCGTCGTTGATGTTGATGGCTCGGGTCGCAAAGCCGGCATCGAATGCCTGACGCGCCAGGGCCTCGTTGCAGGCAAGGGCCAGCGTGCGACCGTCGACCAGGTCGAGCGAGCTCTTGCCGCGCAGACGGTCGACACCGGAGCGCGCGACCACGATGTTGTCGAAGCCCTCGGTCTTGTAGCCCTCGATGATCACCACGTCGACATCGTTGTAGCGCGACAGCAGCTCACGCGCGGGCATCTCGTCCTCCTCGCGCGTGTCGGCGTACTCCGCCCAGCGCGTGGCGCAGATGAGACCCACGTGCTTGGATCCGGCCTGGTGATGGCGCCAGGTGTCCTTAGCGGGCACATCGATATCAAAGCCGTGGTGCCCATGATGCTTGAGCGAACCCACGCGCAGGCCGCGGCGGGTGAGCTCGGCGATAACCTTCTCGACGAGCGTGGTCTTGCCCGAGTTTTGGTAGCCGATAAACGCGATCGCGGGGACGGCCGGTGTCGGAGCCGCGGGCGCGACGGCGACGGGTGCGCTCGCGAGTGCGGCACCGTCAGCGGCCACAGCCTCAACAGCAGCGGCCTGACGCTCTGCACGATCCCACACACCCGAGCGGCCGCCCTCCTTGTGCAGCAGGCGCACGTCGACGATCTCCATGCCGCGGTCGACGGCCTTGCACATGTCGTAGATCGTTAGGCACGCAGCGCTCGCGCCGGTCAGAGCCTCCATCTCAATACCCGTCTTGCCCGTCACGCCGGCCGTGACCAGCACGTGAAAGCCAACCTGCCCGTCCGCGCGCGCCGGCGCCCAGCCCTCGGGCACGTCCTCGGCCGGCGTCCCCGCCGCAGCGATGGGCGCAATGTCGCACTTGCTCTTGGTAATGAGCAACGGATGGCACATGGGGATGATGTCGCTCGTGCGTTTGATGGCCATGATGCCCGCCACGCGCGCGCAGGCAAGCACGTCGCCCTTTTTGGCGCGGTCCTGCAGCACCATGGCCTGCGTCTCGAAATGCATGAGGATGGTGCCCTCGGCGATGGCGATGCGATGGGTCTCGGCCTTGTCGGACACGTCGACCATGCGCACCTCGCCCTTGGCGTCCACATGCGTCAGCTCGTCGCGACGGGCGTCGCGGGCGGGCTCGGCTGCAGCGCTGGCAGACGGCTGTGCGGACGCGTCGGCGTTGCCAGCATTCGCCGCAGCCGTGACTTTGTGGGCAGACATCGCGGCCCTGCGAGCGGCCTTGGTGGCATCGGCGTACCTGCTCTTGGCCATATGATCATCCTCCGATTTGGGACATAAATCGTTGCGTTCCCTCAATTATCGCGTGTTCCTGCGGTTTGTGGGCCACGGCATCGCGCCAAATCGAAAGTACCTGCATATCATCACCACGGCGCAGGGCGTCGCGCACCGAATACTCGGCATCGCTAAACAGGCACGGACGCACGTTGCCATCGGCCGTCAGGCGCAGACGGTTGCAATTCGCACAAAAATGGTTGGACATGGCGCTAATGAAGCCGACCGTTCCCGCCGCACCCGGAAAGTGCCAATAGCGCGCAGGGCCCGCGCCGGCAGGAGCGTCGTTGATGTCAAGCGGCTCGAGCTCGCCCAGTCCCGCCGCGGCGGCCCCGGCATTGATGCGCACCCGCAGCTCGTCGCTCGGCACGGTATCGCTCGCATCCCACAGCTCGGGATTGAGCGCGGGCGCATGCGGGTCCACAGCGCAATGCGAGCTCGTGCGCTCGTCGCCGATGGGCATATATTCGATAAAGCGCAGGTGGATGGGGCGGTCGACCGTCAGGCGCGCGAGGGCCGCCACATCCTGGTTGAGCCGGCGCACAACAACGCAGTTGACCTTAACGGGCTCAAAGCCCCAAGCCAGCGCCGCATCGATGCCGGCCATGGTCTGCTCGAGTCGACCTAGACGCGTGATCTTTCCAAAGAGCGTAGGATCGAGCGTGTCGAGCGAGATGTTGACGCGGTTAAGACCGGCATCTTTGAGCTGCGGCGCCAGCTTGGGCAACAGGGCGCCGTTGGTGGTAAGCGAGATGTCCTCGATCTGCGGGATCGCGCGGATGTCGCGAATGAGCGGGATGATACGGCGGCTGACCAGCGGCTCGCCGCCCGTCAGACGCACGCGGCGAATGCCCTCCCCTGCCACCAAGCGCACAAAGCAGGCGATTTCCTCGGCACTGAGCAGCTCGTCATGCGCGCGGGGCGCCACGCCATCGGCCGGCATGCAGTAAATGCAGCGGAAATTGCACTTGTCGGTAACGGCAATGCGCAGGTAGTTGATATCGCGGCCAAAGCCGTCATGTTGCACGCGCCCGTCCACGCAGCCCTCCCCTCACGCGGCGTTTTATTCTTCGGAAAACATAATACCCCACGAGAGAATCATGCCGACACCCGTACGACAGGACAGGTCGCTTCGAGCAAAACCGGCTTCCCAAGCCCATCCTCAGCATACAAACCATCACAACATTCGATGCTTTTCTCGTTTTTGGCAAAAAACGTCGAATGTTGTGATGGTTTGCCTGCCCGCAGCGCCCCGCAGAAGGACCAAAGCGCCCCTAAAGACCGCCGTCCCAGTGACGAATCACGAATTCTCGCAGGTCGTTTTGACGTTTCTGGAACGCTTCGCTTCGGTCGCACTTAAGGCCCATAGCGAGCGCAATGGCGTTCATCGCCCGGTGCAATTGCAGCTGGTGGGCAAACTGAGTCCCGGTGAGAACGATCATCCTAAAGCCAAACGTGCTCAGCACGGTCATACGCTCCGCATCCGACGCGCTGCGCTGTTTATCAAGATGGTCCGAGCCGTTGTATTCAATCCCCGTACCGCTCGCAGGCGCATATACGTCAATCTCGAAATACCCGGCCTTTGCGAGATACTTGAACTCGTTGGGAACATCGACCCGATGGTTGAGCTCAACCTTGGCGTATCCCAGCCCGCCCTGGGAACGTTTTGCTACGACCATGATTGCGGTGGCCGTCTCCATGGGCGACCGCGCGCCATCGTGCACGCGCTTGAGCACGGCGGCCGCGCGTACAGCCCCCTGACGAGATCGGTTCTCATTGCAATAGGCAACCAAGTCGGCAACGGTGTACCTCTGCCCCATCTCGATATAATCGCCTGTCGACAGATGATTCAAATGGTATCGGGCACAGATTTCGTAGCCATATTCCAGCTGCTCGGGTTCGCTCATCCACGAACCCGCTTGGACAAAGCACATGGCCTCATCAACCACCAGAAGGCCCTCTGCCACCTCGATAAGATGGCCTGGAGGTACCGGCGCCCCAAACACGTGGCACCTAAATCCAGCCGGCGTCGAGCGCTCAAAATCGAAGTTGACGAGCGTGTCGATATGATCGAGCTCTTCTCGTGGAATACCGAGCGAAACCAGATAGTCGGTAACGATCCCAACTGCCGCTGAAGCCCTCAGCCCCTTGGCATCGAGCCCCAATTTGGGCAGGTCCGCAGTCGGCTCCGCCTCGTTGGCAAGCGAGTCCTCATCGTATAGGCTGCTTGCTCGCGAGAGCGGCTCGAACGGGCGCGCCACGTTGTGGTACAGCCAGGCAGTCTTATGGGACAGGACGATCGGCAGGTCCATGAGCCCTCCAATGGAGTCGGATAACCAACCTTATTCCCCTGCCCACGGGTCCGCACACCTTCCGTGCGCAAGAAAGCGATTCCGCCCGGTCGAGTGGCAGAAAAACCATCACAACATTCGATACTTTTCCCGTTTTTGGCAAAAAACGTCGAATGTTGTGATGGTTTGAGGCGAGGTGAGAGGCACGAAGGGACCAAAGCATCGTGCTCGAACGGGTTAATCCAACTCTTTTAAGCCATGCGCCAGCTGCCAGTACTCGCCGTGCTGGGCGAGCAGCTCTTCGTGCGTGCCGCGTTCGATAATGCGACCGTGTTCGAGGACCATGATGGCATCGGCGTCGCGGACGGTGGACAGGCGGTGCGCGATCATAAACGTGGTGCGTCCGCGCATGATGCGGTCCATACCGCGCTCGATGAGCTTTTCGGTGCGCGTGTCGATGGAGCTCGTGGCCTCGTCCAGGATGAGCACCGGCGGATCGGCCACAGCCACGCGCGCGATGGCGAGCAGCTGGCGCTGGCCCTGCGACAGGTTGGCGCCGTCGGCCGTGACCGGCGTGTCGTACCCTCTAGGCAGGCGGCGGATAAACGAGTCGGCGCAGGCTGCCTCGGCGGCGGCGTGTACTTCCTCGTCGGTCGCATCGAGCTTGCCAAAGCGGATGTTCTGCGCAATGGTGCCGCTAAACAGGTGCGTATCCTGCAGCACAATGCCGAGCGACCCGCGCAGGCTGGCCTTAGCAATGTGCTTGACGTCGATGCCGTCGTACGTGATTTCGCCGTCATCGACCTCGTAAAAACGGTTGATGAGGTTGGTGATGGTCGTCTTACCAGCGCCCGTGGAGCCCACAAAGGCGATCTTTTGCCCCGGCTTGGCAAACAGGTTGAGATCCGTGAGCACGCGGGTGCCCGGCACGTAGGAAAAGTCCACGGCATGAAAGCGCACGTCGCCGGCAAGCGGGACCAAGCCGCACGTGAGCTCGGTACCGTCGGCAGCCACCGCACGGCCCGACTCATTAACGGCAGCCACATCATGCAGGAGCCCGTACGCGCCCACGCCCTGGCCCTCGGGAATCTTCCATGCCCACGCGGCGTCGCCCGTCTGCACCAGCTCCACGCAGCCCTCGTCAACCTCGGGCTTAAGGTCCATGGCGGCAAACAGGCGCTCGGCACCGGCCAACGCATTGAGCAAGAAGTTGCCCAGCTGCGTAAACTGGTTGATGGGCATGGCGGCCTGACGCACAAAGACCAGGTAGCTTGCGAGCGCACCTACATCGGCCAGACCGTTGATGCAGAGCATGCCGCCTGCCACCGCAACGATGGCGTAGTTGGCATAGCCGATCACCACGGTCATGGGCACCATCGAGTTGGCGTAGGCCTGCGCGGCACCACCGGTGCGGCGCAGCTCTTGGTTGCGCGCGTCAAAACCAGCCACGTTGGCTTGCTCGTGATTAAAGACCTTGATGACCTTTTGACCCGAGACCATCTCTTCGATATATCCGTCCAGGTCGCCAAGCGATGCCTGCTGGGCGGCAAAGAAACGCTTAGAGCGCGTGCCCGAGTAGCGCGCATACAGCACAATGGCCGCATCGCACACGAGCGTGATAATCGTGAGCTGCCAGTTGAGGATGATGAGCATGGCCGTGGTGCCGACCACCTGGATGATCGCCTGAATCACGTTGGCAAAGCTGTTGTTGAGCGCCTCGGAGACGGTGTCGACGTCGTTGGTAAAGAAGCTCATGATGTCACCCGAGCGCGTGCTGTCAAAATAACTGAGCGGCAGCGTCTGGATGTGCGCGAACAGGTCGCGACGAATATCGGAGACCACGCGCTGGGCCGCGCGCACCATAATCTGCGAGTAGCCCAGAGCCGAGAGCACGCCCGCGGCGTAGATGATCGCCGTCAGGATGACCTGCTTGGCGAGCAGTTCCTCCCCGCCCGTGGCCAAACCGTTAACGATGGGGCGCACCATGTAGGTGCCAGCGAGGCTCGCGATGGCGGCGACGGAGGCGAGCACGCCCACCGCGAGCAACGAGAACTTGGCATGCCCCATGTAGGAGAGCAGGCGGCGCACCGTGCGCTTGAGGTCGGCCGGGCGTGCTTGGGCTGCGGTCTTAGGCATGGCGCTCGCCCCCTTCCAAGGGTAATCCGCTGGGGGCGAAGGAAAACGGATCATTCGCGCGGTCATCATCGCTGCCGTCCACGACGCCCGCATCCCCCGCAAACTCCATCTGCGAGGCGTAAATCTCCTGGTAGATGTTGTCGCCCGCCAGCAGTTCCTCGTGCGTGCCCACGCCATGGACACGACCGTCGTCCAACACCACAATGCGATCGGCATCCATGACGCTCGCAATGCGCTGCGCGATGACAATCACCGTCGTATTGGGAATCTGAGCAATATGCTCGCGAATCTTAGCGTCGGTCGCCATATCGACCGCGCTGGTGGAGTCATCAAAAATGAGCACGCGCGGATGCTTGAGCAGCGTTCGCGCGATGCACAGGCGCTGCTTCTGCCCGCCCGAGACACCGGCACCGCCCTGGCCCAACTCGCCGTCCAGCCCGCCGATGCGATCAAGGAACTCGTCCACGCATGCCGCCCGGCAGGCACGCAGCAGCTCCTCGTCGGTGGCATCGGGCGCGCCCCACTGCAGGTTCTCGCGCACGGTACCCGTAAACAGCACGTTCTTTTGCAGCACGATACCCACGGCGTCGCGCAGGGCAACCAGGTCGTAATTGCGCACATCGCGCCCGCCCACGAGCACGGCGCCTTCGGTGGCGTCGTACAGGCGCGCGATCAGCTGCACAAGCGAACTCTTGCCCGAGCCCGTGCCGCCGAGCACGCCCACCGTGGAGCCCGCCTCAATGCAAAGGTCAATATGCTCGAGCACATCCTCGGCAGCATCCGCGCGGTACTTAAACGACACGTCGCGAAACTCGATGCCTCCGTCGGCCACCTTGTGCACGGCAGCGGCAGCGTCGGGCGCTTGAATAAGCGAACGCTCGTCGAGCACCCGCGAGATGCGCTCCACGCTGGCAAGTGCGCGGGTGAGCAGCAAAAACACGTTGGAAATCATCATGAGCGAGTTCATGATCAGCAGCACATAGCTCATAAAGCCCGTGAGCGAGCCCACGCCGAGCTCGCCGGCAAGAATCATGCGACCGCCGATCCAAAGAATGGAAAGCGCCGCCACGTACATCGACAGCTGAAACACCGGCAGGTTGAGCACGGCGTTGCCAAAGGTCTTGGTCGCCGTATGCGCGAGCTCGGTATTGACGGCGTCGAACTTGGCCTCCTCGTGCTCGGCGCGCACGTAAGCCTTGACGGCGCGCACGGCGGTGAGGTCCTCCTGCACCACACCGTTGAGATGGTCCATCGAGGTCTGCAGCTGGCGGTAGAGCGGACTGACGCGATAGGTGATAACGCCCAGCACGATCGCCAGCACCGGCAGGATGATCGCAAATACAGTGGCGAGCGGGCGCGACAGCACCAGCGCATAGACCAAGCCGACGATGAGCGTCACGGGACCGCGCACCATGGGGCGAAAGCCATTGCCGATGGCATTTTGGATGACGGTGATGTCGGTGGTCATGCGCGTGACGAGCGAGCTGGCGTCGTAGTTGTCCAGATTGCCAAAAGCGAGCGTCTGGATCTTGCGGTACTCGGCCTCGCGCAGGTTAGCGCCCAGCCCCGAGGCAACGCGAGCAGACGTGCGTGCATAGCCCAAGCCAAGTACCAGCGAACATGCGGCGCATACCAGCATATACGCGCCCTGCAACAGCATGTAGTTGATGTCGCCCGTGGGCACGCCCACATCGATGATATTTGCCATGATGACCGGGATAAACAGCTCGAGCGCCGTCTCGGCCGTCACAAAGAGCACGCCGAGTATGGCATCGCGGCGGTATGCCCCCAGATAGGAAAACAAAATCTTGAGATTGCGCACGCAGGTTCATCCCCCATCAAACGTTGTTCGCAAACCCACGTATTATGGCGCGCCGTGCAGCGGTGTCAAGTGTTCCGAAATCGATTTCTGCAAGGCTAGTGCAGGCACCAAGCTCGCAGGACGCATGTCCGTATTCAATTGGAAATGAACGCGTGCGTGACTTTTTCGCCCCGCCGCCAATACAAACCTTGACTCTACAATCGTTGTAGGGTTTTCACTACACTGGTACGTAAACGACCCAAGCCAGAAAGCCCCGCCCATGGAACATGACCTCACACGCGGCAATGTCCTCAAGACCATCGCGGTCTTTGCCCTGCCTTATATGCTCTCGTACTTTTTGCAGATGCTCTACGGCATGGCCGACCTGTACATGATGGGGCAGTTTAGCGGCGCCGCCGGCATCACCGCCGTGGGCAACGGCGCGCAGACGCTCTATATCATTACCGTGACGCTCGTGGGTCTGGCCATGGGAACGACGGTCATCGTCGGCCACGCCGTGGGCTCGCGCCGGTTTGACCGCGCCGAGACCGCCATCGGCAACACCATCACGCTCTTTATGGGTGTCTCGGTGGTGCTGGCCGCTGTCCTGCTTGCACTGTGTCCGCAGATTGTGGCACTCATTGGCACGCCGGCCGAGGCGGTCGAAGGCACTGCCGCCTACCTGCGTATCTGCTTTATCGGCATTCCCTTTATCGCCGCGTACAACATTCTTTCGGCCATCTTTCGCGGGCTGGGCGATTCGCGCTCGCCCATGTACGTGATCGGCGTGGCGTGCATCATCAACATCGCGCTCGATTTTCTGTTTATCGGTCACATGGGGCTCGGCCCCGTAGGCGCGGCACTCGGCACAGTCATCGCGCAGACGGCCAGCGTTGCCCTCGCGCTCGTGTGGCTCAAGAGCCGTCGCACAAACATTCACGTTAAGCGCAGCGACCTGCGCCCCCAGCCCGAGGTGCTCGGCAGCATTCTTAAAATCGGCGTGCCCGTGGCTGTGCAGGACGGCTGCATCCAGGTGGCGTTTATGTTTATCACCGTCATCGCCAACCACCGTGGGCTAGTCGACGCCGCCGCCGTGGGCCTAGTCGAGAAGATGATCAGCTTTTTGTTTATCGTGCCGAGTTCCATGGGCGCTACCGTCAGCGCGCTCACGGCGCAAAACGCCGGCGCGGGCAAGGGCGACCGCGCGCGTCAGGTGCTCAAGGATACCATGACCATCTCGGTGGTGTACGGCTGCCTGATCACGGTGCTGATGTGGCTGGTGGCACCGGCGTTTATCGGCTTTTTTGCCAAGGACGCTGCAGTAGTCGCCGCCGGTACCGGCTATATGCACAGTTATATTTTCGACGCGATTTTTGCCGGCATCCACATTTGCTTTAGCGGCTTTTTCGCTGCATACGGCAAGAGCTACATCGGCTTTGCGCACAACGTGCTGGCCGTGGCGCTCATTCGCGTGCCCGGCGCATGGCTGCTGTCGAATGCCTATTCCGACACGCTGTTTCCCATGGGCATCGCCTCGCCGTGCGGATCGATTCTGTCGGCGGTCATCTGCGTGATTGCCTTTACCGTGCTCAACCGCCGTGGGGCTTTTGACAAACTGGTAGCGTAGCGGGGCGACGCAAAATCGCCCTGATCGACGACATCATCAGCGACGACCCAGCAACCTACGTGACGCAGATCACGGTGCCGGTCTCTCTAGGCTAGACCGAGCCTCGCCTCTAACTCGGTCAACGCCTCAAAGGCATCGCGAGATGCACCCGCCGCGCGCTCGCGCTCGGCAACGCAAATTCGCATCATTAAGCGCTCTTTTGCCTGCACTTGGGAATGCCTCGCGCGCCCTTCCGCCTGCGAGCAATTGCGATTCTCGATATCCATTACGCCTCCGGCACCTCACCAGTCGCCAGGATCTGCTCGAGCGCGTCCTCGTCCAGCACGGGCACACCCAGCTGCTCGGCCTTGGTAAGCTTGGAGCCCGCTTTGGGGCCGGCGACCAGATAGCTCGTCTTCTTTGACACGCTACCCGAAACCTTGGCGCCGAGTACCTTGAGCGCCGCACCCGCCTCGTCGCGCGTGCGGTTGACGAGCGTGCCGGTGAGCACGAAGGTCAGACCCGCAAGCGGCTGTGCGTCGGCGAGCTCGCCCGCCACGCCAGCTTCGGCCGCGGCTTGCGCATGAGCGGCGCCCAAGTCGACCTCGAGCGAAAGGCCCGCTTGGCGCAGACGTTCCAGCACGGCAAGGTTCTCGGGCACGGCCAGGAACTGCTTGACGCTCGCCGCAATCTTGGGACCGATGCCCTCGCACTCGGCGATATCCTCTTCGCTCGCCAAGATAAGCTTGTCAATCGACAGGAATCGCTCGGCGATGACCTCGCCCACGCTCTTGCCCACATGGCGGATGCCCAGGGCAAACAGCACGCGACCGAGCGGCTGGCTCTTGGACTTGTTGAGCTCGGCGATGATTTTCTCGGCCGTCTTGAGGCCCACCGGGATGGGGTCGCCCTTCTTGACGCCCTTTTTGCTATTGGAGCTGGCATAGGTGCGTCCCGTGTCCAGTCCGGCGATATCGTCCACCGTAAGCTGGTAGAAGTCCGCGACATCGTGGATCAGGCCAGCGGCAATCATCTTGTCGACAATCTCGTCGCCCAGGCCGTCGACGTCCATGCAGCCGCGGCTCACCCAGTGGAGCAAACGCTCCTTGAGCTGTGCGGGGCAGTCGATGGACACGCAGCGGTAGGCCACCTCGCCGTCCTCGTGCACCACGGGGCTGCCGCACACGGGGCAGACCTCGGGCATGTGCCAGTCGACCGAATCGGCCGGGCGTTTGTCGAGCACCGGACCCACGACCTCGGGAATCACGTCGCCCGCCTTGTGCACGATGATGGTGTCGCCCTCGCGCACGTTTTTGCGGCGGATCTCGTCGATGTTGTGCAGCGTGGCGCGCGCGATGGTAGAGCCGGAGACCGTCACCGGGTCGAACTCGGCGACCGGCGTGAGCACACCGGTGCGGCCCACCTGGATGCGAATTTCGCGCAGGACGGTCTGCTTTTCCTCGGGCGGGAACTTAAAGGCAATGGCCCAGCGCGGCGCGCGGGCGGTAAAGCCCAAGTCAAGCTGCTGCTGGAAGCTGTCGACCTTTACGACCACGCCATCGATGTCGTAGTCCAGGTCACCGCGATGCTCGAGGGCCTGGGCGCAGAACTCGTGGACCTCGGCCGGCGTGGCGCAGCGCGCCACGTTGGGGTTGACGCTAAAGCCGGCGCTACGCAGCCAGTCCAGAAACTCACGCTGGCTGTGGACGTGCAGCGGATCGGTATCGGCGATGGCGTAGATAAAGGTGGCCAGATCGCGGCGCGCCGTGACCTTGGGATCCTTTTGACGCAGACTGCCGGCGGCGGCGTTGCGCGGGTTGGCGAAGGGGTCGCGGCCCTCGGCATCGGCCTCGTCGTTCAGGCGCACAAAGCTGCCCTTGGGCATATAGACCTCGCCGCGCACTTCGATGGTACGCTCGCGGTCGGCGCCCATGTGGGCGAGCGCCGGCTCGGACAGGTGCATGGGCACATCCTTGATGGTACGGACGTTGAGCGACACGTCCTCGCCCGTGGTGCCATCGCCACGTGTAGCGGCGCGCACAAAGGTGCCGTTTTGGTAGGTAAGCGCCACGCCCAGACCGTCGATCTTAAGCTCGCAGGTATAGGTGACGCTGCCGGCACCGAGCGCATCCTCGGTGCGCTGGAGCCATGCGTCGAGCTCGTCCAGATCCATGGCATCGTCCATGGAATACATGCGTGCCATATGCGTGACCGGCGTAAACTGCTCGCTCACGTAGCCGCCCACGCGCTGGGTATAGCTGTCGGGCGTTACCAAATCGGGGTAGGCCGCCTCGATTTCCTGCAGCTCAACGAGCATTTTGTCAAAGGCAGCGTCCGTGATCTCGGGCGCGTCGAGCATGTAGTAGCGGTACGCGTGGTAATCGAGCTCGTGGCGCAGCTCGGCCGCGCGCGCTGCCGCCTGGGCACGGGCGTCGGTCGGTGCGGCGGCATCCGCGCTCGCGGGCGTTTCGGTATCGATGTCCACACCGTCACCAAACAGGCTCGATTGCTCCATAGCGGCACTCCTTCGCTCGATTTCAAACGGATACAAGAGTACCACCGGTCACCATGGCGCCGAATAACCCTTTCGAACCGCACCGAATCGGCAGCCGCCAGACTGGGGTGGATCGCGCGATCAAACCATGCCCTTGCCAGTTCTAAATGATCCGTTTTCCTCCGTCTCCAAGGGATCATCGCGAAAAGAGGGGCTGTCCCGCGCTGGCGGAACAGCCCCTCTGGCTTCGATATGTGCGATACAGCTCGTTAGAAACCCTGGCCGTTGCCCTGACCCTGGCCCTGCTGGCCAAGCAGCTCCTCCAGATACTGGCGCAGCTGCTCGTCGGTAATACCGCCGTTGCCGGTATCGGTCGCGCTGTCGTTCTGCTGCTGGTTCTGCAGCTCCTCGTCGGAGCCCAGCTCAACCGTGACCTTCTTCTCTTCCTTGCCGCGCATGAGCGTGATCTCGACCTTCTCGCCCACCTCGTGGCTGCGCAGCGCGATGATCAGGCCGTCGGCGCTCGAAATCTCATCGTCGCCCAGCTTGGTGATGACGTCGCCCTCCTGAATGCCGGCCTTGGCGGCAGGACCATCCTCAACGACGCTCGCCACATACGCGCCGCTATCGATGCTCAACTTGTTGGTGCGGGCGTTAAGCGCATTGACGCTCGAAAGCGTAGCGCCCATGTACGGATGCACCGGCGTCTTACCGTCGATGATCTGGTCGGCAATGTTCTTGGCGTAGTTAACCGGAATGGCAAAACCCACGCCCGAGCTGGAGCCCGAGTAGCTCTCGATAAGCGAGTTGATACCCACAAGCTCGCCATTGTCGTTGACGAGCGCGCCGCCGGAGTTGCCCGGATTGATGGCGGCATCGGTCTGGATCATGTTGGCATAGATGGTGTTGCCGCTGGTAGAGCTCATGGCCGTGGAGCGATACAGCGCCGAGACGATACCGGTGGAGACAGACTGCTCGTTGCCAAACGGCGAACCGATCGCCATGACCCACTCGCCCACGTTGAGCTTGGAGGAGTCGCCGATCTCAATCGGGGTGAGCTTGGAGGCATCGGCGTCCTTGAGCTTAATGACGGCGAGGTCGCTCGAGGCATCGTTGCCCACGAACTCGGCCTCGTACGTGGTGCCGTCGTCCATGGTAACCACGTACTGGTCATAGCCATCGACCACGTGGTTGTTGGTGAGGATGTGGCCCTCGGTATCGAGTACTACGCCCGAGCCGACGCTGCCCGAGTTATTCGAATCGTCAGCAGACTGCGAAAGTGAGCCATTCTGGCTACCGCTCGAAGTGGCGGTGATGGAAACCACGGAGGGCAGGGCCTTGGCAGAAACGGCCTCGGCCAGCGTGGTGTCCTCGGAATCAATCGTAATCTTTTGCGTCGAGGAACCCGAAGCGCCCGCCGTCACGGCATTCTTGCCACCACCGATATCGAGCGTGCCACTCATAATGAGTGCGATGACCAGCAGGGCGCCGCAGGCGCAGCCGGCAAGCGCTGTAATAAAGATCGGCAGCTTTTTGGTCTTGGTCTTGACCACCGTGTGCTTGTTTACAACCTGCTGGCTGCCCAGCGGCTTTCCGGTCTGCGTGTCGTAGGCCTGCACGTAGGGAATGTTGTTGCCATCGGCAGGCGTCGACTCTACCTGCACACGCGGCTGCTGTTGGGTCTCGCCGGCGTTGCCCGCATCCTGGGGACGCTGGGAATCGTACTCGCTCATAGCTGCGATCCTTTCGTCAAATAACCAAAGGCCCGCCAAACATGTGGCGGGCCATCATTGTTCACGTTGAGTTGTACCCCAATATGCGGGTGCACGTGTATGAGAACGCAATCTTTTAGGAAGGCTTAAGTTCTGGTGCAAACTCGAAAGGAACCCGCACCTGCCTCAAAACCACCACAAATGAACTGCGTCCCGAATCTTGGCCTTCTTTATTAGAAGCGAACACTAGGACGCTT
>CATXJW010000039.1 GCA_958370325.1 uncultured Collinsella sp.
AGTACTTCTTCGATCGCCAGTGGAGCCGCCTCAAGGCCTATGCCAACGAGCGCGACATCCTGATCATCGGCGACCTGCCCATCTACGTCTCGCGCGACTCCGTTGAGATGTGGGCCACGCCCGAGCTCTTTAAGATCGACGCTGCCGGCAACCCCATCAGCGTCGCCGGCACGCCGCCCGACCAGTTCTCGGCCACCGGCCAGTACTGGGGCAATCCCATCTACGACTGGGACGCCATGGAGTCCGACGGCTTCTCCTGGTGGGAGGGCCGCATTCGCGCCGCCCTCGACATGTACGACGTCATCCGCCTGGATCACTTCCGCGGCTTCGAGGCCTATTGGGAGGTGCCGTTCTCCTCACCCGATTCGTCCTACGGTTCGTGGACGCAGGGGCCCGGCCTCAAGTTCTTCAAGACGCTCGAGGAAAAGCTCGGCACGCTGCCCATCATCGCCGAGGACCTGGGCTTCCTCACCCCCGGCGTCATCGACATGCGCGACAACTCGGGCTTCCCCGGCATGAAGATCCTGCAGTTTGCCTTTGAGGGCACCAACTCGTACTACCTGCCGCATAACTACATCGCCAACACCGTCGCCTATGTGGGCACCCACGACAACGAGACGGCACGCGGTTGGTTTGAGGGAACGGCCACCCCGCGTCAGCGCGAGCAGGCAGCCCTGTACACCCATCAGCAGGCCGGCGAACCCATGGCAGATGCACTCAACCGCACCATCGCCGCCAGCGTGAGCGACACGTGCATCTACACCATGCAGGATCTGCTCAACTTGGGCAACGAGGCGCGCATCAACACCCCTGCCACGCTGGGCGGCAACTGGACCTGGCGCATGCTCGACGGCGCCATCACCCGCGAGCTCGAGCACAAACTCACCGACTGGACCGAGACCTACTTCCGCATCCCATCGGAAGCCGAAATCGAGCTTCCTCAATAGGAGCTACCGCGCCCGACCCCTCCCCACCGTGCGGACGCGCTTGCTTTTCCCGCGCGAGGCCACCCCAATCCCCTCGCGCGGGCTTCTTATGAATTGCAGACATGAAACGACCCATCACAGGAGAAAACATGCCCCAAATTAACCTCATGGAACTCGCCGAGCAGTCTTTTGGCACCTCGCTCGAGCAGCTCGACGACCGTCGCATTTACAAGCTGCTGGTCAAACTCGTGCAGGAGCGCTCCGCCGCCCGCCCGCTCAACAACGGCAAGAAAAAGCTCTATTACATTTCCGCCGAATTTTTGATCGGCAAGCTGCTCATCAACAACATGATCGACCTCGGCATCTACGACGAGGTTAAGGACCAGCTCACCGCTGCAGGCCACGACCTCAACAAGATCGAGGAATTCGAGGTCGAGCCGTCACTCGGCAACGGTGGCCTGGGCCGCTTGGCCGCATGCTTCCTGGATTCCATCGCCACGCTGGGCTTGACCGGCGATGGCGTGGGCCTCAACTATCACTACGGTCTGTTCCGTCAGCGCTTTGTCGACAACCAGCAGAAGGCCGTCCCCGACGAGTGGCTCGGTGAGCAGGACATCCTAGTCGACGATGACCGCTCCTACACCGTCGAGTTCGGCGATTTTGCCGTTACCTCCAAGCTCGTCAACATCGATGTGCCCGGTTACGGCCAGCCCACCAAGAACCGCCTGCGCCTGTTCGACCTGGCGAGCGTCGACGACGGCCTGGTCCCCGGCAGTTCCATCGACTTCGACAAGACCGAGATTGCCAAGAACCTCACCCTGTTCCTCTATCCGGATGATTCCGATGAGCAGGGCCGCCTGCTTCGCATCTACCAGGAGTACTTCATGGTGAGCAACGCCGCCCAGCTCCTGATCGACGAGGCCGTCGAGCGCGGCAGCAACCTGCACGACCTGGCCGACTACGCCGTTGTCCAGATCAACGACACGCACCCCACCATGGTCATTCCCGAGCTCATCCGCCTGCTCACCACCGAGCACGACATCGAGTTTGACGAGGCCGTTACCATCGTACGCTCCATGGTCGCCTACACTAACCACACGATTCTTGCCGAGGCGCTCGAGAAATGGCCGCTCGCCAGCCTGCAAAAGGTCTCCCCTGCCATCGCCGACATTATCGTCAAGCTCGATGAGATCGCGAAGGCCGAGCACGATGACCCGCGCGTCGCCATCATCGACGAGCACGACACCGTCCACATGGCCCACATGGACATCCACTTTGGCTTCTCCATCAACGGCGTAGCCGCCCTCCACACCAAGATCTTGGAGGACACCGAGCTTCATCCGTTCTACGAAATCTATCCCGAGAAGTTCTCCAACAAGACCAACGGCATCACCTTCCGCCGCTGGATCCATGGGGCCAACCCCGCGCTCGCCAGCCTGCTCGACGATGTGATCGGCACCGACTGGCGCAGCACCGGCGATCTGAGCAAACTCGCCAAGTTCGCCGACGACAAGGACGTTCTTGAGCGCCTGGCCGCCACCAAGGTCGAGGCCAAGGCCATCATGCGCCAGTTCATGGCGCTCGAGCAGGGCGTGACCATTCCCTCCAACGCCATCATCGACGTCCAGGTCAAGCGCATCCACGAGTACAAGCGCCAGCAGATGCTCGCGCTCTACATCATCTGGAAGTACCTCGATATCAAGAACGGCAACAGACCTAAGCACCCCGTCACCATCATCTTTGGCGGCAAGGCGGCGCCTGCCTACACTATCGCGCAGGACATCATCCATCTGATCTTGACGCTGTCGCAGTGGATTGCAAACGACCCCGACGTGGCTCCCTACCTGCAGGTTGTCATGATCGAGAACTACAACGTCACCGCCGCCGAGCGCGTGATCCCCGCCGCTGACATCTCCGAGCAGATTAGCCTGGCCTCCAAAGAGGCGAGCGGCACCTCCAACATGAAGTTCATGCTCAACGGCGCCCTAACCCTGTGCACGCTCGACGGCGCCAACGTGGAGATTGCCGAGCTCGTGGGCGACGAGAACATCTATACCTTTGGTGCCTCGTCCAAACAGGTCGAGCAGCTCTATGCCGACGGCACCTATGACGCCGGTGTGCTCTACCGCAAGCCCGGCATTAAACTGCTGGTGGACTTCATCACCAACCCGGCCTTTATGGCGACCGGCAATGCCGAGCGCCTGCAGCGCCTGCACGACGACATTAAGGGCAAGGACTGGTTTATGGCCCTGCTTGACATTGAGGAGTACATCCAGACCAAGGAGCGCGTGTTGGCCGACTACGAGGACCAGGACGCCTGGATGCGCAAGGCGCTCATCAATATCGCCAACGCCGGCACCTTCTCGTCCGACCGCACCATCTCCCAGTACAACGACGAGATCTGGCACCTGAACTAATTTCGCTTCCCTTACCCATCCTCTTGAGAAACGGAGTCGTGGCAACACGGCTCCGTTTTTTGTGCCCGCACGTTACCCTGTGACCCGACTCGACCCAACAATCTCGATCCATAACAACTACTCAACCAAAACGTTCCCAGCTGTTACAGATTGAGACATACCGGCCCCTCCCCTTGGGTCTATCTCAATCTGTAACACCTAGCGTCCGAAATCGGCCCTACCCGTTACAGATCGAGACAAACGACCGGCCAGACAATCCCAACACAAAGAAAGGCTCCCCTCTCGCCCAGTGGACGGGAGGGGAGCCTTATATGTGACCGCGGCAAAAGGATGGCAATACCGCAGTCGCCCAAAGGAAGGGCCTGGATGCACCGGGCCTAGATAAGGTTCTTGCCAGAGACCTTATCGAAGAGGTGGGTCGCGTTCTTCTCGAACTTGAACCAGATGGTGTCGCCAGCCTTGAGCGCGCCCTTGGCCTCGAGGTCGACGACGGGAATGATCAGGACAAACTGGCCGTCGGGAGCGGTCACGTGGACATGCTCGGTCGAGCCCATGAGCTCGGTCACCTCGACGGTACCCTGGAGCGCGCCCTCCTCGCCCTTGTCGGCAAGCAGGATCTGCTCGGGACGCACGCCGGCCGTAATCTCCTTCACGTCGCCGCCGTCCCAGTTGAGGGCAAGCTGAGCGCAAGTCTCGGGGGCGAGCGCCACGTTCATATCCTCGGTCTTGACGGTAAAGCCGTTGCCCGAGCGCACCAGCTGGGCATCGAAGAAGTTCATCTGCGGCACGCCGATAAAGCCGGCGACGAAGATGTTCGCGGGATGGTTGAAGACCTCCTGCGGCGTGGCGATCTGCTGGACAACGCCGTCCTTCATGACCACGATGCGGTCGCCAAGGGTCATGGCCTCGGTCTGATCGTGAGTAACGTAGATGAAGGTGCCCTTGATCTCGTGACGCAGCTTAATGAGCTCGGCACGCATCTGGTTACGCAGCTTGGCGTCCAGGTTGGACAGCGGCTCGTCCATCAGGAAGACCTTGGGGTCACGCACGATGGCGCGGCCGATAGCGACACGCTGGCGCTGACCGCCCGAAAGCGCCTTGGGCTTACGGTCGAGGTACTGGGTAATGCCCAGAATCTCGGCCGCAGAGCGAACCTTACGGTCGATTTCGTCTTTGGGGACCTTCTTGAGCTCAAGCGTAAACGCCATGTTCTCGTACACCGTCATATTGGGGTACAGAGCATAGCTCTGGAACACCATGGCAATGTCGCGGTCCTTGGGTGCCACGTCGTTGACGCGCTTGCCATCGATGAGCACATCGCCCGAGGTGATGTCCTCCAGGCCGGCGATCATACGCATCGTCGTGGACTTACCGCAGCCAGACGGGCCTACGAGAACGATAAACTCCTGGTCATGCACGGTGAGGTTAAAGTCCTCCACCGCGAGCACGCCGTCCTCGGTAACCTTGAGGTTGTGCTTCTTCTCCTCGGTCTTCTTCTTTTTGCCAAAGAAGCCCTTCTTTTTGGACTCGTTGTTGGGATACACCTTCTGAACATGTTTGAGAACGATCTCGGCCATGTCTCTACCTTTCGATACGCGGCGCCGCGCTGAGGGGCGCCGCAGAAACTTGCAAAACAGTTACGGCATCAGCCCTTGACGGCACCTGCCACCACGCCGTCGATGATGTACTTCTGACAGAGGATGTACATGATGACGATGGGGATAACGACCATCATGATGCAGGCCATCATGGGGCCGAGCTCGACGTGGCCGTAGCCGCCGCGGAAGTACTGGATCAAGATAGGAATGGTCTTGTACTTGGTGGAGTCGAGCGTAAGGTAGGGCAGCAGATAGTCGTTCCAGACCCACATGGTCTCGAGGATGCCGACCGAAAGATAGGTGGGCTTCATGATGGGAAGGACGATCTTAAAGAACACCTGGACCGGGTTGCAGCCATCAATCATGGCCGCCTCCTCGATCTCGAGCGGGATGTTCTTTACAAAACCGGCGAACATAAAGACCGCCAGGCCCGCGCCAAAGCCGAGGTAGATAAAGCAGATGTTGAACGGCGTGTTGAAGCCGATGCGGTCCGCCAAATTGGACAGCGTGAACATGAGCATCTGGAAGGGCACGACCATCGAGAAGACGAACAGGTAATAGAAGAAGTTCGAGATCTTGCTGTTGACGCGCACTACGTACCAAGCACACATGGAGCAGCACACCAGAATCAGCACGACCGACGTGACTGTGATGATGAGCGAGTACATAAACGCCGAGGCAAAGCCCTGCTCGTTCAGAGCGTGCACGTAGTTTGCGAGGCCGTTGAACGTCTCGGGCGTGAGCAGATCGAACGCCGTGGTGGTGCTGATTGCGGTCGCTTTCTTAAAGGAATTGAGCGCAATCATGAACACAGGGTAGATCCATGCGAGCGACAGAATCGTAAAGAAGATCGAGAGCGCGCGGTTAATAGCCTTATCGCGTTTCATTACTGCTGCACCTCCTTGGACCTCGTGGCCTTAAGCTGGATCATAGAAATAGCGACAACCAGGATGCAGAAGATAACTGCCTTGGCCTGACCGATGCCCTGCCATGCGATGCCAGCACGCGAATAGAACGTGTTGTAGATGTTCAGGGCGAGCATCTCGGTGGAGTGCGCCGGGGCACCACCGGTAAGGGCGAGGTTCTGGTCGAACAGCTTAAAGCCGTTGGTGATGGACAGGAACAGGCAGATGGTGATGGTCGGCATCAGGTTGGGGATCTTAACCTTCCAAAACGTCTGCCATGCCGTAGCGCCATCGACCTTGGCGGCCTCGATGTAATCAGACGGAATGGACTGCAGACCGGCGATGTAGATGATCATCATGTAGCCGACCTGTTGCCACAGGGTCAGGATGATAAGGCCCCAGAAGCCAGCGGCGGAGTTGAGGGCGATAAGCTGGGCACCCACGTTGGAGAGCAGGCAGTTGATCAGAATCTGCCAAATGTAACCCAGCACAATGCCGCCGATCAGGTTAGGCATAAAGAAGATCGTACGGAAGATGTTGGTGCCCTTGAGCGCCTTGCGGGTGAGCGCCTGTGCAATGGCCAGCGCGATCACGTTGATGAGCACCGTCGACAGGAAGGCAAACGCCACGGTAAAGAAGAACGACGTGGAGAACTGCGGGTCGGTCAGTGCGCGCACGTAGTTCTCGATACCGACAAAGTGCGCGTTATTGATGGTAATAAACTGGCAGAACGAGAGATAGAAACCCTGGATAAAGGGAATCACGAACCCGATCATAAACGCCAGGCACGTGGGCAGCATAAAGAGCGGCCACCAGCGCTTGAGTGCTTTGCCCATAGAAGGGTCCTTTCAATATGCAGGGGGCGGGCAAACCTACGTCTGCCCGCCCCCTGTCGCTAATCAGATAGCTTGGGCAGCAACTGCTTACTCGGAAGCAGCCTTCTCGGTCTTCCAGCCATCGACGAAGGCGTTCTTGACGCCGTCCCACTTGGTGTTGTCGGCAGCATAGGCGATCAGAGCCTGCTTGAGGTTCTTCTTCCACTCCTCGGAGGGGATGTAAACGAAGTCCCAAGCGACGGTCTTCTTGCCGTCCTTGGCCATAGCAACGGCCTGCTGAGAGAAGACGTTGGTGGTCTCCTTAGCGCTCTTGAACGGGGCGGTCAGACCCATCTTGTCAGCGATGATGCTGGTGGCGGTGTCAGAAGTGACGCACCAATACATGAAGTCCTCGGTGGCCTTCTGGGCATCCTCGGAAGCCTGGGAGCTGACGCACCAGTAGTTCTCGCCGCCGGAGCACAGGCCCTGGTTCTCCTCGCCGTCGACGCCGATGTAGATCGGCAGCATGCCGAGCTGATCGTCGGTCATACCGGCCTTGGTGAGGTCGGCGTAGGCCCAAGAGCCGTTCTGGTAGAAGACGGCCTTGCCGGTTGCGAACTCGTTGGTGGCGTCGTCACCGGTCTTGGAGGCGAGCTGCGAAGGATCGCAGGTGGAGTCGGTGATGTACAGGTCGAAGATCTGCTTAAAGTTGTCGAGATACTCGCCCTTGATCTCGTCGTCCTCCTGGTTGTGCTCCTTCTCGAACTCGTAGTAGAGCGGGAGGTTGGCGAGGTGGGTGGTGTAGCGCCAGCTGGAGGAGTCATCCATACCGGCGGAAGTGAAGGCACCGTCAACGCCGAGCTCGTCCTTGCGGGCCTGGATGTCATCGGCGCAAGCCTTCAGCTTGTCGAAGGAGTTGATGTCCTCGGCCTTGTAGCCGGCCTTCTCGAGGAGCTCCTTGTTGTAGATGATGCCGTAGCTCTCCTGAACCCAGTCGATACCCAGATCCTTGCCGTCGGACTGCAGAGCCAGGGAGTCGTCGATGAGCTCGCCGCGGAGCTTGGTGTCGGAAAGATCGGCGCAGTAGTCCTTCCAGTTCTTAAGGCCGGTGGGGCCGTTGACCTGGAACAGCGTCGGAGCGGAGCTCTTGGACATCTCGGACTTGAGCTTCTCCTCGTAGGTGTTGGAGGCGGCGGTCACGATCTTGACCTCGACGCCCTTCTCCTTCTTGTACGCCTTGGCGATCTCCTTCCACTCCTTGTCGACCTCGGGCTTGAACTGGAGGAAGTAGACCTCGGCAGCGTCACCAGAAGCAGAGGAGCCAGAGCCGGCAGAACCACCGCAGCCCACGAGGCCCAGACCAAGAACCGCAGCCGCGGAACCAGCAAAGCCCAGGAACTGCCTTCTGCTCATTTCGTTCTTCATTACAATCCACCCTTTCACACCGTGGCGGCACCCTTTGCCGCCGCCTTCGGAGATTGGCTCGGGGACCTTGCCCCTTTTGCTGATTTGTACAATACGCTATTTGGCTAGTTGTTTGAACAAGTATTACTAGAGCGGTAGAAAAACTTCGGTGAACGGTAATTTCAACTTGATACTTGACAAGTTTTGTATAAACAATTATTTGTTATCGAATGCAGAGAAAACGCCCGGTCAAGCCGATGCATCGTCGGTTTGACCGGGCGTTTTCGCTTTGAGGGCATGAGTCTCGTCAGGCTGCGAGCTAACCGGCTATCGCTTGGAATTGACGCGGTAATGGAAGATCTCGGGGTGTGTACGAGCGTGCGTCACCTCAAATAAGATGCCGTCCGAGGTGTACGACTGGCTCTCCATAACGGCGACGCAGTTGTACTTGCCAAGGTCCAAGTAGCTGCAGTCCTCATCGTTGGCAAGCTCGACGCTCACCGTACGGCGGCTCGCCATCACTTTGACGCCACGCTTGTGCTCCAGATAGTCGTAGATAGAGCTTGCCGCAATCTCGGGGGTCAGGCCCTTGGCGATCGACTCCAAAAAGTAGCCGTGGTCCACCTGGCGAGCACTGCCGTTGAGGCTTCGGACACGCACTACACGAATCAGCTCCTCGCCCACCTTAAAGCCCAGGCGACGAGAAAGTTGCTCCGTGCAAATCAAATGTTCAAAAGACTTGACCTCGGTCGATGCGACGGCATTGTTGCGTTTTGCGAACTCGCCAAACGACTCAACCTCTTCGAGTGCGCCCAACATGTCGGTTTCGCCCTTAAGCCAAATAACGCGCACGCCCTTGCCGTGTATGGGCTGCACAAACATCTGGTCGGCCAGCATGCTCAAGGCGCGTCGAACGGTATTGCGCGTGCAGCCAAACTCCGCGGTCAGCTCGGCTTCGGTTGGCAGCATCTCCTGAAACGCATAGGTCCCGTTAATGATGCGTGAACGGATCTCGCGGTAGATTCCTTCGTAAATCGCTTTTGGCATGACTTCACCTCTAATGAATATGTATGGCTAGGCACGATAGCATTTCTTAAAGTTGTTTAAACCGATTATCGGTAAAGTACGGATTATTTACCGTCGACGGTTCCCCCGAAACCCAAATCGGACCGAATCAAAACCGTCAATGCGGCAAGCAGCCAGTCCTCTACAATGAGTTCATTGTTTAAACGTTCTTGCTCGCACAGCATGTTGCATCCGGAAGGCATATTATGCTGCAGAAAATCCAACGTTTTGGCGGAGCCATGTTCGCGCCCGCCATGCTGTTTTCTATATCAGGCCTCATGGTCGGCATCTCCGCCCTCGCCACGACCGTAGACATCGTCGGCGATCTCGCCGTATACGGAACCCCTTGGTACGTTTTCTGGACCATCATCCAGCGCGGCTCGTGGACGGTCTTTAAACGTCTCCCGCTCCTTTTTGCCGTAGCGCTGCCTATCGGTCTTGCCCAAAAGCAACCGGCACGCTGCTGCCTCGAGGCACTCGTGGCCTATTTTGCCTATTGCTTCTTTTTGAGCGAGATCATTAAGCTGAGCGGAGACAACCTTGGACTTAAGTACCCATCATCTTTGACCCCCGCCAGCGGCATCACCGTCATCGACGGCATCAAGACGCTCGACACCGGCATTATCGGCCCGCTGGCGGTGTCGGCAACCGTCGTTGCCATCCATGACCGCTTCTACGATGCCAAGGTTCCCGATTGGCTCGGCACCTTCTCGGGTTCCTCGCTGGTCTACCTCATCAGCTTTTTTGCCGTGTTTGCCCTTGCCGCCATCTCGGCCGCCATCGTGCCCTTCGCATACGCTGTGACCGAAACGCTGCGCCACGCACTTGCGGGCGTCGGCTCCTTCGGCGTGGGCATCTTTGTGTTTTTGGAGCGAGCACTCGAGCCCATGGGGCTGCACCACCTGCTCTATATGCCCATCTATTACGACAATCTGGTCATTCACGACGGAATTTACGCCACGTGGACCAACCTGCTCCCCATTCTCTCCCATAGCACGCGCCCTTTAAATGAACTTGCGCCCTGGGCAGGTTTTACCGCCACCGGCTGGGGCAAGCTCTTTGGCCTTCCCGCCATCGCGGCAGCATTCTATTTCACCGCCAAACCCGAACGCCGCGCCGGCCTTAAGGTCATCCTTTTGCCCGCCATCGTCGCCTCGGTGGTCTGCGGCGTCACCGAGCCGCTCGAGTTTCTCTTTATGTTCACCTATCCTGGACTCTTTTTGCTCTACGCCGTCCTATCCTCCTGCCTTGCCATGACCATGAACTTCTTTGGCATCGTCGGCATCTTCTCGGGCGGTCTCATGGAAATGACGGCCTTTAACTTCATCCCACTCATGCGAATGCATGCCGGCTCCTACCTTTTGGCGCTCGGTATCGGTCTTGCCTTTAGCCTCATCTTTTTTGTTAGTTTTCGAGCACTCATCTTGGTCTATGACCTTAAGACGCCGGGCCGCGAGGATCATGTCTCCAATCGCGCGGCAATCGACCGTTTAACGGGAAGCGGCTTTGCCAAAGAGCAAACTCCCAATGGCGAGGTCAGTATTCAATCCGATCAAGATCACGTCCTCGCTGAGCGGGTAATTCAGCTTTTAGGTGGCGTTGGCAATATCGTGGGCGCAACCAACTGCGCCACGCGCCTGCGCGTCGAGGTCGCAGACCCTTCCATCGTTGCAGATAATGCGTCGTTTGTCGCGGTGGGCGCCAAGGGCCTCATCATTACGGGCAAGACCGCCCAGGTGATTATCGGCATCTCCGTTCCCCGCGTTAAAGAGCATTTTGACCAGATCATGGGCCTCGAGCCGGGATTTGTGCCCACCACCTCGGCCTCCCCTGCCGCCAGCGCAGCCCATAAGCGCGGCGATATCTGCTTCTTCGATATCGACGGAACACTCGCCTGGCAAGACCCTCGAGTGGCACAAGAGCTTCCCGAGAGCGAGCGAGACCTCTCCCCCTATCCCAATGAAGCGGTCTCGCAAGCCATCCGTGATTTTGTCGCCAAGGGCAATATGGCGTTTATCTGCACAGGGCGCACGCTGAGCTGCATCCATCCAAAGCTGCTCGAGCTGCCCTGGACCGGCATCGTCTGCCTCGCGGGTGGCTATGTCGAACTTGAGGGACACGTGATTCGCGATTTGGCGATGACGCCCGGCATGCTGCAGCGCCTTGCTCCCATTCTTGAGCAATCGGACGAAGTGATTCGTTTTGAGGGACTCAATGGCGTCGTTCGCATGAGTGCCGATGCGCCCGACGCCCCCGGATACGCCCGCACCGTGGGCGATGCAATTACGCAGCTGCAACATTACAGCGCCTACAAGATCTTAATGTCCACGTCGCTTGCCAACCGCATCGCTCAGGATCAAGCGTTTGAGCCGCTGCTCTGCTTTAACGAGCTCGAGCTCGAAGTGACCGAGATTTCGCCTCGCGAATGCACCAAGCGCGAGGGTATCCAGTCCGTACTCGACGCTCTCGACCCCCACCACGGAACCGTATACGGCATCGGCGACGCCAGCAATGACGTCTCGCTGATGAATGCCGTCGACGTTGGCATCGCCATGGGCAACGCACCGGACTTCCTCAAGGAAAAGGCCGACTATGTCACCGACAGCATTGACCACGACGGCGTCGTCACCGCGCTCGAACACTTTGGGCTTATCTAGCCAAGCCCCTACCGCACTTGCGGCCGCATGGACCAATCGTCTTCAACCGCCGCGCTCGACGCCCTAATGTGGCAATATGTTGTCTGCATAATGCAACGATGCAACCTATCAAAGAATGCGAGAACCCGTGTCCAGTCCGTTTACCAGCTTTTTAGCCCAGCACTTTGACCAGATTAACGACTATCTGGCCACGTTCTTTGACGGACAGGCGACTTCCGCCGATATCGAGCGCTACCTGTATACCCCGCTCTCGACATTTACGGCAAACGCTGGCAAGCGCCACCGCCCGCTCATCTGCATGCTCGCCGCCACCGCGGTAGGCGGCAGCTTTGAGAGCGCCCGCAGCGCCGCGGCGGCCATCGAGCACTTTCAGTCGGGCGCACTCATCCACGACGACATCGCCGACAACGGACAGCTGCGCCGCGGCAAGCCCTGCATGCACCTCACCGAGGGCACGGGCCTTGCCATCAATTGTGGCGACCTAGCGCTCACCATGGTCACCAAGACAGTTCTCGACGACCCCACGCTGGAGTCCGACGTGAAACTGCGCGTGCTCCACGAGCTCACCGAGATGATCGTTCGCACCATCGAGGGCCAGGCGCTCGACTTGGGCTGGGTCCGTGACGCACGCTTCGACATCTCGGTCGACGATTATCTGGACATGGCGACGCACAAGACCGCGTACTACAGCGGAGCCACGCCGCTTGCCACCGGAGCCATCATTGGCGGAGGCAGCGAGGAGCAAATTGAGGCGCTGCGCGCCTTTGGCCTGCACACGGGCCTTGCCTTCCAAATTCAAGACGACCTGCTCAACTTGATCGGCACCAAGGAGGCCGCCAACAAGGACTTCCGCACCGACATCACCGAGGGTAAGCGCACGCTCGTTGCCGTGCACGCCCTGTCTGATGAGCGCTATCACGACGAGATTGAAGCGATCCTTTCCTCGGGCACCGAGGACCCCGCGCAACTCGCACGCGCCGTGGAGATCTTCCAGGAGACCGGCTCTATCGATTACGCCCACACTTATGCGCTCGACCTGACCGCCAAGGCCAAAGCGGCCATCGAGGACGTTTCGCTCGACCCGCATGCACGTGAACTGTTCCTCTCCATGGCAGATTTCTTTGTGGAGCGCCTTAACTAGCGGGGGTTATAAAACCTGTCAGCAGCGTATTTGGGTACAACTTGCTACACTGTTGAGTGCATGTTTATGCATCCCTTTGCGTTGTCTATCCGACACACGCTCAAATAGTACGAATGGTACGCCGAAAGGGGTTCGTTCATGGAACCTATTACAACGGGCATGCAGGGAGCAGCCGTCGAGGACGTCCAGTCCCGCCTTCTGCAGCTCGGCTATACAATCGATGACACCGAGGTTGCCGACAAGCGCTTTGGCACCACCACCGAGCAGGCCGTCAGCACCTTCAGGCTCGACAGCGGCCTTGCTGCCGGTCATGCCGTCGATATCCCCTGTTGGAGCGCCCTGGTCGACGCCTCGTATAAGCTGGGCGACCGCACTCTGTATCTGCGCATGCCCAATTTCCATGGCGCCGATGTGCAGGCCCTGCAGCGCGCTCTCAACGTTTTGGGCTTTGCCTGTGGCGAAGACGACGGCTACTTTGGTCCGCATACCGAGGCTGCCCTGCAGCAGTTCCAGGAAAATGTCGGCCTGTTTGCCGACGGCATGGCCTTCCAGGACACCTACGCCTACATCAACCGCCTGCACCATGTGTGGGAGGGCAAGCCCTCGGTCACCGAAGCCGAGTCCCGCATCGGTTTTGCTCGCGCCGCCAACGTGCTCGAGCGCTTCCAGATCGCCGTTATCGGTGAGGACCCCATCGCACGCAGCGTTGCTTCGCGCATGTGGAACATCGCCACGGCAACGACCGACAACAGCGGCATGATGCTCTGCGACTCCGAGGTCCCAACCAACGTTGACCTGGTGCTCGAGATCGCAAGCGACGAGCTGCCCGCCGACGCCGCGCCACGCGCCACGATTGCCCTCGCCGAGTGCCACAACCTGGCCCAGCGCATCCGCACCGCCAATGTTGCCGCGCAGCAGAAGCCGGCTCGCATTCGCATTGAGCTCACGGGCATGACGCGCTACAACGGCACCTTCACGGCCAGCGACGCGCAGACGCTCGCCGTACGCCTACTCGACGGCGTTTGCGATGCCCTCGCAGATTAGGTAAACTAGACGAGTTGCTTTTGGGCAACACCACACATTGGGACGTAGTTCAACGGTAGAACTCCGGTTTTTGGTGCCGGCTGTTGGGGGTTCGAATCCCTCCGTCCCAGCCATTAAAACTGAGCGCCCTAAGCCCATAACGGCCCAGGGCGCTTTCTTGTGGGCAAGCGGAGGAATTCGAACCCGCAAGGGTGCGGAGCCGAGGAAACGCGAAGCGTTTTCCGGCGCAGCACGCAAGGAGCGAAGCGACGCAGCGGCGCGCGGCCGCCGACCAGGCGGACGCGGAATCCCTCCGTCCCACACCAGCCAAGAGCCCCTCACGTCAAGCAAATCGAGCCAACGCCGCCAAGCGGAGGGATCCGAACCCGCAAGGATGCGGAGCGACGCAGCGGCGCGCGGCCGCCGCAGGCAGACGCGGTGCCGGCACTTGGGGACGTTCCTAAGTGCCGGCATTATAGGAACGTCCCCAAGTGCCGGCTCGGGACTATTTTCGAGGACTCTCCGAAGGACTGTGGCCAAAATACGGCAAATATGAGTACTGTTACCGTTGTAGCTACATTATTTTCGTTAATAAAAGAAGATCTTAATGAGACTTATTCGCATCAAGGTCTTCCTTTAATGAACACTTGAGGAGATACGGCAGCTTATCTGCTCGATCGACACGTCAAATCACCTTAAATGTGGTCAAAATTACTGCTACTAAAAGAGTATCAGTACTCATATTTGATGTTTTTTGGCCACGGCTCTTTATAGACACCCTGTACAGCGACGGTGGTAGATTTCGGAACGTATCCGTCAGCCCCGTTCCGAAAAGCGAGCCGCATGCAACGACCAAGCCACGACAGGCCCCGGGAGAGCGGGGACACCGGCTTAGGTTTATCGCGAGTTCCGCACGCAAAGAAGGCCACTAACCTCGATGTTTTGGACGTGACAGCGAGAGGGGCCCTGGTATGGCAAGGTGACGTGAAACAAGGCGGCGCTGACCTTCTGGTCGCGCCGCCGAAGTTGAACGTCAGATTGCCGTGCCAGGGACCCTCACAGCGTCGAGAGGACCGCCGTTCGGTAGAACGGCGGAATCTAATTGTTCAGCATGCGGTCGAAGCTTCCCGAGTCGCCATCCCGATAGTCGGCGGTCATCAGGATCTCCTGCGGAATGCGCCCGCCTTCACGTAGCACATTGCGGAACTGCACACGCGTGACCATGGGCAGATCCTTGATCGTCGCCGCCAAGTTCTGCGGCACGCCCTGGTTGGCAGCCGCGGGCTCGCACTCGCCGCCGGCCTTCACGCGACGCTTATGCTCGGCGAGCATGGCGCGGTACATGCCGGCATGCAGGCGAATCTCAACCACATTGGCATTGCGAGCCTGCTCGACAATGCGCGCGCCCTCGCGGTCGATATCGCCCACGTAGTAGACGTAGTTAAAGCGATAGCCGATCTCGGCCAGATAATCGTCCAGGGCATGCGAGACGCTCGCCTTGCATCCGCCGCCAAAAATCACGCCGCCCACCTTGATGCCAAAGAGCTTGGCGTGCTTGCGGCCACGCAGCAGCTTGACGATCTCGTCGTAGGTGTCCAGGTTCTCGACCATAATGAACGGCTTATCGGCGCCCAGCGTAAAGAAACCCGTAAAGTGCACGGGGCGGTTGGGGGCGACCTTGATCGCCTGCATGCTGATGCCCTTTTCGGTCATGCGCCTTATCAGGCGCTCACCGTGCTTGCCGTCAAAAGCCTTCTCGTCGTTAAAAATCTGGTAGGCACGCTGGCGGCGCGAGGCAACCGGCGTATCGGCACCTCGGTTTTGCTCGATCCAAGCCTGGATGATTGCGATTTCCTCGGCAATCTTGCGGTTGGACATCTCGTTGTGCTGAGTGCGCTGCGGAGCCTTTTTGCCGTCCTTGCCCTCGACCTTTACGATCTGTGTCTGCTGCTCCTTGATCTTAGAGAGCGCCGTAGGCGTAGGGACAACTTTGAGCAGCTGCCTGCCTAAAACGCGGGCAAGGGCAAACGCCGAGACCTCGCCGCGGACGGCCGACTCGGGCTGCCAGGCAGCAGTATCTGCTGCGGCAGACTCCGGCTTCTTCTGAGACTTGCGCTTAGAATCGCCTTGGGAATTGCGCTCGCGCTTCGGCATAGACGCCTGCTTCTGAGGACGATCGGACTTGCTCTCCTTCGCCGGCTGGCGCTTAGGCTGCCCCGAAGAAACCTCGGCAGTCGCATCCTCGTCCTGCGGCGTGGTCTTCTCGGTTGCAGTCTCGGCATGGGAACTGCGGCCCCCACGATGGCGACGGCGGCGAGGCTTGCTCGACGCGCTCTGCTCCGTCCGCTCATCAGTAGGCTGCTGGCCCTTGGCCTCGGCATCAACCTCAAGCTGCGGCTCAACAGGCTTCTGCTCGCAAGTCGCCGGCTCAACGGTTTTCTCGGTTTGTTCGATCTTCTCGGCCTGAGCGGTCGGAGCTGGCTCGCCCTTCTCCTGACGCTTTACGGGATACGCGCGTCCCGCAAACCCGCGGCCGGGACGACACGAACCCGGAGCCCTCTTGGCAGACTCCTCTACATCGTCTGCAACCTCGAAAGGCTCTTCAACCTCATGCGCGACATCCTGCTGCGCAGCCTTAAAGTGAGCACCGCGACGACGCTTGGGCTCTTGGACCTCCACGGGCTTTTGCTCCTTCGCGGGCTTCTGCGACTCGGCAGCAACCTCGGTCTCAACAGCCTCGGTATCAAGTTCGTCCTTTTGAGCAACGGCGCGACGGAAGCGCTCCTGCTGAGCGCGGCGTTGCGCATCGCGCTTGCCACCCCCGCCAAAACCGCCGCGTCCTGCCTTGGCCGTAAAGGCGCGCACGACGTTCTCATCGAGCAACTCATCGGTATCGACATGCTCACGCGGAGCAACTTCTTCCACAGCAGACACGTCAGCGGAATCCTCGACGACATAATCTTCGACGGGCTCGGCAGGCTGCTCCTGGGCATCGCGGATCTCGACATTGATGGTATAGAACGCCGGGCGTCCGTTAATGCCGCTACCCTCGATCTTGGTCACGATATTTGCCTCGATAAGCTCATCGCGCATCGCCTTGGTGTCGCATTCCTTATCGACGGAGCGGAAAATCTGCGCCAGCGCACTCGACTTAATCTTGAGCGCCTTGCGGCAAAGCAGGTCGTAGGCAACCAGCTTGGCACGCTCAGCAGAAAGCGACGTCTGGCTGCTCAGGCGCTCAGCCAGAGCATCGACATTGTTTTGATTATCGGAATATACCGTCTTGGCCACGGGGCCCCTTTCATATGCACACATATACGTCCATATGGTACAACGCACGAGCCTATCCACGCAAAACATCTGCGAGAACGCCCTTGCACCACCTGTTCTCACAAGAAAAAAGACCGGGTCCGCTTGATTGCGGACCCGGTCTTTCCGAGTCAAATAG
>CATXJW010000040.1 GCA_958370325.1 uncultured Collinsella sp.
TTTACGTCGGTGTTTGCGCCCATCGATCCGCAGGCCAGCCGCAAGAAGATGGCCAAGCAGGCCGGTGTCGAGCCCGTCATCCTTATGGAGCATGTCACCAAGATCTATCCGGCACAGCCCAACAAGCCTGCACTCGACGACATCAACATCGAGATCTATCCGGGCGAGTTCGTCTTCCTGGTCGGTCACTCCGGCTCGGGTAAGACCACGCTGCTGTCGACGCTCAACCGCGACGTCAAGCCGACGAGCGGTCGCATCCTGGTTGCCGGTCAGGACCTCATGAAGATCAAGAACCGCAAGGTCCCGTTCCTGCGCCGCCAGATTGGCGCCGTGTTCCAGGACTTTAAGCTCCTGCCGCAAAAAACCGCCTACGAAAACGTGGCGTTTGCCCTGCAGTGCATCGGCAAGCCCAAGGGCGTCATTCGCAGCCAGGTGCCCGAGGTGCTGCGTCTGGTCGGTCTGGCCGATCAGATGGACTCGCTACCCGACCAGCTTTCCGGTGGCGAGCAGCAGCGCGTTGCCGTCGCCCGCGCTATGGTCAACCGTCCGCCGCTGCTGATCTGCGACGAGCCCACGGGTAACCTCGACCCGGCGATCTCGCTGGGCATCATGAAGCTGCTCGAGCGCATTAACCGTACCGGCACCACCGTGATCGTCGCCACGCACGACCGCGAGATGGTCGATAGCATGCACCGTCGCGTGATCGCCCTCGAGGGCGGCCACGTTATCCGCGACCAAGAGAGGGGAGGTTACGGCAACTATGGCACCAACTAACGTGGGCTACTCCTTCAAAGAGGCAATCAGCCACTTCTTCCGTAACTGGACTACCTCGCTCGGCGCCGTCATCACGATCTTCCTTTCGCTGTTTATCATCGGCCTGTTCATCATGGGCTCCGCGATGCTGAACTCCGTGATCGGCACCGTCGAGGATCAGGTTGTCATCAACGCGTTCATTAGTGATGACGCCGATCAGGCCGATGTTCAGGCTTTTGAGGCCGAGCTTAAGACGTGGAATAACGTCAAGTCCGTGACCTATAAGGACAAGGACGACGCGCTGGCCGAGTATACGAGCAAGATGTCGGGCAACGCCGACGCCACCATGAGCGCGCTCGATGGCCAGAACCCGCTGCCCGCCTCCTTCGCCATTGAGATGGATGACCCGTCTCAGGTCGAGAGCACGGCAAAGAAGCTCAAGAAGAACGCCGACTTCCAGAAGATCGCGGATGACGGCGACGTCAACGCGAGCGTGCTGTACGGCCAGGAGGAAGTGAGCCGCCTGTTCCAGGTGACCAACTACATTCGCATCGCCGCCGTGGTGCTCGTTGGCCTTCTGACCTTTATCGCATTCATCTTCATCAACAACACGATTCGCCTGTCTATCACGGCGCGTCGTCGTGAGATTGCGATTATGCGTCTGGTCGGCGCCAGCAACGGCTTCATTCGCGGCCCGTTTATCACCGAGGGCGTACTGCAGGCCATTTTGGGCTCGCTGCTTTCCATCGGTGTTCTGGAGCTGCTGCGCAATCTGATGATTCCGCGTCTGCAGGAGAGCATCGGCTGGATGTCGTTTGCCCTGCCGATGCAGTACTACCTGGTGACCTATGCTGCGCTGATTCTGGTCGGCGTGATTATCGGTCTCTTTGGTTCTGCCATCGCCATGCGCCGCTACCTGCGCGTGTAGGCATGTCTGGAATTCACCCTTCCAACGGGTCGTCTCTTATGGGGCGGCCCGTTTTTTGATCCCTAGGGGACGGCAGGAAAGCGAATCATTTGGGTAGACTCTTTGGAGTTCGTCATCGATAGCAAGGAGGCGCCATGGGGCGCAATAACAAGCATAAGCGTGGAGCTCGCAATAAGCGCGGGCCGGTGCGCAGCGAACGCCGTCCGAGCCTGACCGGGCGCGTGCAGCTCCATGAGCATAACGCCTACGTTGTAACCGAAAACGGCGACTACAAGGTCATGGGCCGCGGTAAGCGCGAGATCATGGATGGCGATACCGTTGCCGTGAGCATTAAGAACAGCCCGCACGGTGAGCGGCGCGCCGTGATCGAAGGCGTGGTTGAGCGCGCAGCCATAAGCGTGGTGGGTACGTACCATACCGCCGGTCCGCTCGGTGTGATCGAGCCGCTCGATTCGCGCCTGAAGGCCGACTTCTTCATTCTGCCCGAGGATACCTCGGCGGATCGTCTGGGCGTCCACCCGGGTGATGCCGTTGTCGCGCGCATTTTGACCTACCCGACGCGCCTGGAATCGGGCACCGTGACGATCGAACGCCGCATTGGCGGAGATGACGCGCCCGATTTGGGCGTTCAATATGTGATGGCGCGTTACGGCTATACCGATAGCTATCCCGAGGCCGCGCTGGACGAGGCCGAGGGGCTTTCGCTCGATGTGTCCGCGGCGCTTAAGGACCCGCTCCGCCGCGATCTGCGCGACCGTTTTGTCATCACGATCGACCCGGTCGACGCGCGCGACTTTGACGATGCCATTTCGCTTGAGCGCACGCCCGAGGGTGGCTACAGACTGGGTGTGCATATCGCTGACGTTTCACACTATGTGGCTTGGGACGGGCATATCGATCTTGAGGCTCGCCATCGTACGACATCGGTGTATCTGGCCGATCGCGTGCTTCCCATGCTGCCCGAACGCCTGTCCTGTGACCTGTGCTCGCTTCGCCCTGACGAGGACCGTCTGGCGTTTACCGTTGACATTGAGCTCGATGCGCAGGGTCGCGTGCGGCATTACTATCCGTACCCCAGCGTGATTCGCTCGCGTGTGCGTATGGACTATGACGGCGCTGAGGCGCTGCTGGTGCGTGCCGGCGCGGTGGAGTATGGGGTGCTGGAGGGTGCGACCGAGGATGTTGCGGCTGCCGAGGCCTCGCGCGAGGAAGCGCTTGAGCGCGGTCTTGCGTGCGAGAAGGCCGCCCGCGGCTACAACGTCGACCTCGGCGATTTTCTTGTCGCCGCCAACGAACTCGCCAAACTTCGCCGTCGTATTCGTCGCGCCCACGGCTCAGTCGATTTTGACACGACCGAGATTCGCGCTCTATTGGATGAGGACGGAGTGCCCGTGCAGATTGTGGCGCGCGAGCGTTCGTGTGCCACGTCGCTTATCGAGGAAGCCATGCTGCTCGCCAACGAGTGCGTTGCAGAGTGGCTGGCAGACCGTGATATCGAGGCCTGCTATCGCGTGCATGAGGATCCGAGCCCCGATAGCCTGCACGGTGCCGCCGTTGCGCTGGCGCAGCTAGGCATCATCGACGATCGCCGTGCTGCCGGTATCGCCCTGGGGAGTCCCGATGAGCTACAGGCTGCAGTTGATGCTGCCGCCGGTACGGCCAACGCACCGCTCGTCAACACGCTGCTTCTGCGCAGCATGCAGCGCGCGCTGTACAAGCCGCGCAACGAGGGCCACTTTGCGCTCGCCGCGCCGTGCTACTGCCACTTTACGAGTCCCATCCGTCGCTACCCCGATCTGGTGGTGCACCGCGTGCTCAAACTGCAGTTGGCCTATGAGCAGCTTGGCGGCAAGGACGCCTTGGTCCGTACGCCGCGGCTGATCGGCAAGGGGCGCGAGTCGCTGCCGCGCATTCTGCCGCAGATTTGCCGTGCGTGCAGCGATGCGGAGCGTGCGGCCGATGCCGCCAGCCATGCGACGCAAAAGATCAAGATTGCCCAGTACTACGAGGATCGCCTGGGCGAGCGCTATGCCGGAACGGTCTCGTGGGTCAGCAGCATGGGCCTGTTCGTACGCTTGGATCTGACGCAGGTCGAGGGCCTGGTTTCAATTAAGAGCCTGGGCAACGAGTGGTTCGAGTTCGACGAGGATGCGCTTACGCTGACGGGCGCCGACACGGGGACTCGCTATGAACTGGGCCAGCGCGTGATTATCGAGGTCTCGCGCGTCAATACCACGCGTGGGCACTTGGACTTTAAGCTTATCCATTAGCCAAATTCCGACTCATGGTGTGGGGGCGGAGGGCGGCCTTTCAGGACCGCCCTTCGCATTTGAATCGTGGCTATCTTGCCGTCTGCTCGGCCGCCCGCTTACCTGCTATTGGAGAGGTAAATCCTACCAAAATAAACCTGTCCCTTTTTGGCAGGTTTACAAGAAAGCGGGGATGAGATGGCGACGGTGTACGGTTATGCGCGGGTGAGTTCGCGCGATCAGAATCTTAATCGGCAGTTGGATGCGCTGGGCGCCTATGGCGTGGGCTCGGCGAATATTTATGCCGACCATGCGAGCGGCAAGGACTTCGATCGCCCGCGGTATCGCGATCTGCTGCACGTCCTGGGAGACGGGGACGTGCTGGTGGTGCTTTCTATCGACCGACTTGGTCGTAATTACTCCGAGATTCTTGAGGAATGGCGACGCATTACCAAGGAGCTCGGGGTTGCCATTGTGGTGTTGGACATGCCATTGCTTGACACGCGCGCCAGGGCCAGCGGCGCGCCGGATGTGACCAACACCCTGATTGCCGATATTGTGCTGCAACTGCTGAGCTACGTGGCGCAGGTGGAGCGCGAGAATATCCATCGGCGCCAGGCGGAGGGGATTGCGGCGGCGCGGGCGCGAGGGGTTCGTTTCGGTCGACCTCGCAAGCCGTGCCCTCCTCAGTTTGAGCTGGTGCGCGATAGCTATGAGGCAGGCGATATTACCCGCAGCCAGGCAGCAAAGTGCCTGGGCGTGTGCGTGGGGACGTTCGATCGCTGGATGCGCGAGGCGGGGTAGGGGTTTGCGTCGCTTTGTCGCTTCCTGTTGCGATTCAAATTTTGATACGGTGACGATGTCATTTGGGGCTACACTCGCTGATATTCATAAAAGGAGGTGGGCCCTTGGCACGCGTAAAACAAATAATCGGATGGACCGCGATCGCTCTGTTCGCTGCAACGCTGGCGGGCATCTGGGTGCTGACGGAGCAAAACGCGGTGCAGACGTCGTTGCTGAGCGAGTCCACCGCGCGTGTGGTGGAGGGTCAGGCTACGGGCGTACAGGCTGCCGATGCCACGGGTGAAGCTCAGACCGAGAACGGGATGACCGGGGGCACCGATTCGACTGCTTCGAATGTCCGGTCTGGCCGACTTGCTTCCATTCGCATGTGGGTGGGCGCGAACGTCCGTCGCGTTGCCCATACCGTAGAGTTTTTCTTCGTCGGATTGTTCGCCTCGGTGGTCGTGGTTTGCTTTTCCAGGCGTCCGTGGAGCGTATGCTCCCGTTGCGTGCCCGTGTTGCTCTTTTGCGCCGTCTGCTCCGTTGGCGATCAGGTACATAAGATCTTTGTTCCCGGCAGGCATTTCGACGTTATCGATTTAGGATTCGATGCTGCGGGCTATGTCACCGCGATGCTGTTGGTATTGCTGGCAGCGGTGTTGGTGCGCCATGCGACTCGGCCGATCGGCGCCCATGCGAGGCGCTAGCCGGTAACAAGCCCGTTTTTGATAATGCGGTCTTGTTGAATTATTTTGTGTCGCGCGTATTTCCGAGCGGTCGGATTTGAGGGGCGAGCGGTAGAACGCTCGCCCTTTGTGCGCCACGATGCGGCACAATGTACCGTAAAAGCTGTTTATATCCAGTACGAATCGTTCGTTGGTCTTTAATTCTTCTCAACGGAGGTGTTTGGGATGGCAAACGGATTGCTTTTGCGGCTTCGCGAGCGTGAGCTCAGCGCGAGCCCGGCGGAACGCAATGTCATCGCATATGTAAGCGCTCATCCGCACGAGGTGGTCGGGCTGTCCGTCCGCGGTCTTGCCGATGCCACGTTCTCCTCGCCCTCGAGCATTTTGCGCTTTTGCAAGCGCTTGGGTTTTGCGGGCTACAAGGAGTTCCAGCGCGAACTGATTGCCGAGCTGGCGCTCTTGGGTGACAAGAAAGACGTTGCCCTCGAGGACATCTCCATGGATGACAGCGTCGAACGCATCGTGGGGAAGGTGATGAAAAGCAACGTGCGCACGATCGAAGCGACGGCGCGAACGCTCGATTACACCGTCTTGGAGCGATGTGCGGCCTATCTTAAGCGGGCACGCGCGGTCAATCTGTTCGGTATCGGTGCCTCTCGTTTGGTCGCGCACGATCTGGCGCAAAAGCTCATGCGTGTCGACAAAGAGTGCCATCTGTACGACGACTGGCATGATCAGCTCTTGTGTGCCAAGAACATGCATGAGGGCGATATGGCAATCGCCTTTAGCTATTCGGGCTTGACGCAAGAGGTGCTGGACTGCACCGCCGAGGCCCAACGTCACAACTGTCCCGTTGTGGCCGTGACCAAAGTAGATGGATCATCCAAGCTTGCCACCATGGCCGATGCCGTGCTCGGCGTCGCTGCGAGTGAGCCCTTGGTCCGCAGCGGTGCCATGGCTTCGCGTATGGCCCAGCTTATGGTTGTCGATGCCCTGTACGCTGCTTACGTTGCCAGCGACTACGAACGAGCGACGCATGTCATTAAGCAAAACTACATCGAGAAACAGGAAAGATGAGGTGAATGAAATGCTCGATTTAACAAAATTCACGACCGAACAGCGTAATCAAAGGTCAATGGACCTCGATACGATGACATCGCTGCAGATCGTCACGACGATGAACGATGAGGATCTTCGTGCCGTCCAGTCGGTCGCAAAAGTGCTGCCCCGGGTTGCCACAGCAATCGACTGGGCTGCTGAGGCACTCGAGCGCGGCGGGCGCGTCTTTTACATGGGCGCAGGCACCAGCGGTCGTCTGGGCGTACTCGACGCTTCGGAGTGTCCGCCCACGTTTGGCGTGTCACCCGATCTGATTGTCGGGCTCATTGCCGGAGGCGAGACGGCGTTTATCAAGGCTGTCGAAGGTGCCGAAGACAGCGAGGAGCTTGGCGCGAGCGACCTGCGGGGGCGTGGACTCTCGGACAAGGATCTTGTCGTTGGCCTGGCGGCAAGTGGCCGTACTCCCTACGTGGTGGGCGGCCTTGTGTATGCCAAGGCAACTGGGTGCAAGACCATTGCAATTGCCTGCAACCAAGGGTCGAAGATCGGGGAGAGCGCAGATCTTGCCATTGAACCCGTGCCCGGTCCCGAAGTGCTGACCGGCTCAACGAGGCTCAAGGCGGGAACGGTTCAAAAGCTCATTCTCAACATGATTTCGACCGGTGCCATGGTCAAGATCGGCAAGGTATACCAAAACCTGATGGTCGATGTGCAGCAGACGAACGAGAAGTTGGTGGTGCGCGGCCAGAACATCGTGATGGAGGCGACCGGCTGCACGCGCGAGCGCGCTATTCAGGCGCTTGCAGATGCCGGCGGCCACGTAAAAACCGCTATTGTCTCGGTACTGCTGGACTGCGATGCCGAGCAGGCTGCGGTAGCTCTTGAGCGAGCGCGAGGCCATGTCCGTGCTGCGGTGAGTGGCCATGAGAAGAGCGATGCCGATGCCCAATAGGTGCGCGGCGTGAGCTGATATGGCATCCAGACGAGATACCCAATACAAGGAGGAGTTATGACGAACAAAGAGCTGGCTCAAAAGCTGCTGGACCTTTTGGGCGGTAAAGACAACGTGCTGGCAAACGCGGCGTGCATGACGCGCCTGCGCGTGACCGTCAAAGACACGGGCAACGTCGACACGGAGGGCATTAAGGCACTCGACGGCGTGATGGGCCTGGTCGAGGACGACACGATGCAGATCGTGCTGGGGCCGGGCAAGGTGAATAAGGTGCTCGAGGAGTTCTCCAAGCTCACCGGCCTTGCGAAAGGCGTTGCTGACGAGAGCGTGGTCGACGCTGCGGCCACAAACAAGGCCGCGCAGAAGGCCAAGTACGAGTCCAAGCCGGTTCAGGCCTTCCTCAAGAAGGTTTCCAATGTCTTCGTCGCCCTGCTTCCCGGCATCATTGCGGCTGGCCTCATCAACGGTATCTGCAACGTCATTAACGTCTCGACGGCAGGCGCGCTTGCAGGCGAGTGGTGGTACCAGGGCATTCGTTCCATGGGCTGGGCCCTGTTTGCCTATCTGCCCATCTTGGTGGGCTATAACGCGGCACGTGAGTTTGGTGGCTCCGCTGCGCTGGGCGGCATCGCCGGCATGATGTGCATCGCCAACAGTGCCATGCCCCTGCTTGCGCCTGGCGCGGCCGATCCTGCCACTGCCATTCTGCTGCCGCTCACCAATGCGCAGTACAACCCCGCAGCGGGCGGCATGATCGCGGCTCTCATCGCTGGTGCGTTTTTCGCCTGGATGGAGCGTCAGATTCGCAAGGTTATGCCCAACGCACTCGACACGTTCTTGTCCCCGCTGCTGGTGCTCATCATCGGCGCCTTTGCTCTGATGCTCGTCATCCAGCCGGTTGGCGCATGGCTGACGACTGCCATCTTTAGCGTTTTGACCTTTATCTTCGAGAAGCTGGGCGTCCTGGGCGGCTATATCCTGTCGGCAGGCTTCTTGCCGCTGGTTTCCGTCGGCCTGCATCAGGCGCTCACGCCGATCCACGCTATGCTCAACGATCCCGACGGCGCTACCAAGGGCATCAATTACCTGCTCCCCATCCTTATGATGGCTGGCGGCGGTCAGGTCGGTGCCGGTCTGGCGCTGTACTTTAAGACCAAGAACGCCAAGCTCAAGAAGTACGTCGCAGAGTCCATTCCCGTTGGAATCCTCGGTGTGGGCGAGCCTCTGATGTATGCCGTTACGCTGCCGCTCGTTCGTCCGTTTGTGACGGCCTGCCTGGGTGCCGGATTTGGCGGCGCGCTCGCGGCGCTGCTTCACATCGGCACGGTTTCTCAGGGCGTTTCCGGTCTGTTTGGCCTGCTGATCGTCGTTCCTGGCCAGCAGCTCGGCTACGTTGCCGCTATGCTGCTTGCCTATGCCGCCGGCTTTGTCCTGACGTGGTTCTTTGGCGTCGACGAGCAGAAGATCAACGAGTTCTTTGGCGAATAGTTTGATATCGCGAGCCGTGTTGCTCAGGGCTCGCGGCGCGCGGCAGATTTCTTGATGCTATGGTTGTGCCGGCGGGGCTAACTGCTCCGTCGGCCTTTTTTAAAGGAGCGTTGAAACGTGAAAACGGGTATTTCGATTTATCTTTCCAGCCCTCTGCAGGATATTGAGCGGACGATTGAGCGTGGTGCCGCGGCGGGTGCGCGCTATGCGTTTACCTCACTGCATATTCCCGAGGATGGGGGAGCGGCGTATGCCGATAAGGTCCGTCATGTGCTGTCGCTGCTTTCCGCCCGCGGCATTGCGCTCATCGCCGATGTGGGGCCGCGCACGTGCGATTTGCTCGGGCTTGAGCGCATCGAGGACCTGCGCGATCTGGGGTTGGAATACCTTCGTTTGGACTATGGCTTTAGCGCCCAGCGGGTCGCGGAGCTGTCCGGTGTATTTCGCATTGTGGTCAATGCATCGACGGTGAGTTCTGATGAAATCGCATCGTGGCGTGAGGCCGGTGCCGATGTGACTCGTTTTGCTGCCTGCCACAATTTTTACCCCAAGCCTTATACCGGTTTAGCTCTGGAGGACATTGCTCGGGTGAATCTTCGTCTTGCGGCGCTTGGATTCGAAATCATGGCTTTTGTGCCGGGTGATGCCAACGTTCGCGGGCCGGTATTCGAGGGACTGCCGACGGTCGAGGCACAGCGCGGTCGCGCGTCAAAGGTTGCCCTCAACATGCTTGAGCTCGCACATGGCGCCGATTGCGACATTGTGTTGGTCGGCGACCCCGATCTTTCCGATGCGGGCTGGGCGCAGTTTGCTCAAGTTTCCGCCGGATACGTGGACCTGCAATGCGAGCTTGAGTCTGGTTATGCCTATGTACGTGGGCAGATTCATCACGACCGGCCCGATTCGAGCACCCTCATCTTTAGGTCTCAGGAGTCGCGCACGACGCTTAAACCGGATTCCGTGCCGATGGATGCCGGTGCCGGCCTGTCGCGAAAGACGGGGTCGATCGCTGTGAGCAATAGCGGCTATGGGCGCTACGAAGGCGAGCTTGAGATTGCGCGGGTCGATCTTCCCGGTGACGAGCGCATGAACGTTGCGGGTCATATCACGCCCGAGGCAATGGAGCTGCTGCCGTTCATCAAACGCGGATTCGGGGTACGGTTCGTTTAGTGTGTGACCCGTGGGCTACAATTGGCCCATCATGCGAAGGCGCCTCGTGTGGCGTGCGCCTGCGTTGGCCGATCTATATTCGGAGGATTCCCATGACCGTACTGTTTGTTGAATATCCCAAGTGCTCGACCTGTAAGAAGGCCAAGGCATGGCTGGACGAACACGGGGTAGAGTATATCGACCGCGATATCGTTTTGGACAATCCCACGGCTGATGAGCTTGCGACCTGGATTGCTCGTTCGGGGCTGCCGGTGCGGCGTTTCTTTAATTCGTCGGGTATGAAATATCGAGAGCTGGGCCTGAAGGCGCGTCTGGATGCAGGCATGACGGATCGAGAGTGCTACGAGCTGCTGGCGACCGACGGTATGCTGGTTAAGCGCCCACTGCTGGTGGGCGACGACTTTGCGATTCCTGGCTTTAGGGAATCGGCTTGGGCCGAGGCGTTGCTGTAGCGGCTGCGGAAAGTGCGACCCGTTTTGAGTGCTCAGGGTGGGACGTGTTTTCCATCGGCGGGCTCGCTCGACTCAATCCTCGAGCTGTGCCCATTCGTGCGGATCGTAGACCTTTACGTGCTTGTTGGGCTTGCCGCTCCAGTACTCCTCGTCCATAAAGGGCAGATATGCCTGAACGCCGGGGCAGATAAAGGGGATCCGCTGCTGTTGCAGTCGCTCGCGCTGGCGCTGCTCCAGGTGCGCCTCGGATATGACGGTCGGCATACCGGACAGCTCGACGAGGCTTGCCTGGATTCGCTTAAGGTCGGGGAGTCCCGCGTGCCATGACATCCGCATGATCAAAAAGGATGCACGGCGGTATTTTGCCTGCATCACCGTGATGGCGGGGCGCAGAGTGGGATGGATTTTGTCCCGTTCGGGCCAAAGGTCAGCAGTGATCTCGAGGCCCAGGGTCTCCCATAGGTAATCAAGCTCTTCGTCCATGGCGCCTCGATATCTACGTGATCATTGATACTTCGATTGTGTTGCCTGGTGCTATCGTTTTCGCGGTAGAATCTGCCAACGGTTGACGGCTACCGCTCGCGGCGTTTTGCCCTTCGTGTGCAGCGGTCGACTTCACAGGTCCTTCACGTGTTGGCCGTATTTGACTGAATTTCAAAAAAGTCAAAATTGGGGCTTGCGTCACGGCCGGACTTCCCGTATATTTCTTTCTTGCGCAAAGGCACAGCCGAGCGCAGCGATGCAGTCATTGGGATGTCGTCTAATGGCAGGACAGCGGATTCTGGTTCCGTCAATGGGGGTTCGACTCCCTCCATCCCAGCCATTGCATTTGCTACATATGGCCCGTTCGTCTAGCGGTTTAGGACGCCGCCCTCTCAAGGCGGAGATCACCAGTTCGAATCTGGTACGGGCTACCAAAATTGAACGCCCGGGCCTCGTAAGAGACCCGGGTTTTGTGTATTGACCGATATTTAAGGCGCGCGTTGAGTCTGCCGCCCGGACCGAGGAGTTGTCATGGACCTGCCTATCAGCTTGGAAGACATCACGTATGCCGAGAACTATCTGGCGCAGGGCGACCTGGCTACGGCGACGCCGCTGCTTGAGCGTCTGGTGGAGCTCGCCGAGGAGTATATCGACGCTGAATGCAAGACGGAGGAGAAGCGCCAGTACTTTAGCTTCGACAGCAAGTTTGAGCGCCTGGCCTATCGCCGCGTGGAGAAGGATCCGCGCGAGCTGGTGCAGGTCGAGGTTCCCTTTGACCGCCTGTACTCCGACATGGCGTTTGCCTACATTCGCCAGCAGGATTATGTGAGCGCTCGTAATGCCCTGATGCAGGCTGTGCGTTGGGACCCCATGAACTGCAACTATCGCTTGGATTTGGCCGAGCTGTTCCGCGCTCTCGAGGACAAGCAGGAATGGGCATCGCTCTCGTTCTCGGTGCTGGAGCGCGCGAGCGACGGTAAGTGCGCCGCACGCGCCTACACCAACTTGGGTCAGTACTTCTTGGAGCCCGAGACCGAGAACATTTCGGCTGCCGTGGGCTGCGCGCGTCTGGCGCTGCGCCTGGCGCCCAACGATGCGCATACGACGCGCCTGCTCAACAAGATCCATACCACCTATCCGGATGCCGCCGATGAGAGTGACGACCACGTGATGGGTGAGCTCGCCCTGCAGGGCGTGCCGACCTCGCCTTCGGCCGAGATCGCCATCTGTCTGATTATGTGCGCGACCGATGCTGCAAGCGACGGCGACAAGCAGGAGGCTACGCGTCTGACGGTCCGTGCCCGCGACCTGGTGGGCGAGGAGGCATGCGCGGCGATTATCAAGCTGGTGCGCGAGAGCGATGCCGAGCTTAATGCCGAGCGCAGGGCAAAGCGCGAGGCTGCGGGCTCAAACGCCGATGGCGCCAAGGAGGCCGGCGATGCCCAGTAAGCGCGAGCGCAAGCTCATTTCCAAGAATCGCTCGGCACATCACGAGTACTTTATCGATGAGACGTTTGAGTGCGGTATTGAGCTGAGCGGTACCGAGGTCAAGTCGATTCGCGAGCGCGCGTGCCAGATTACCGATACCTTTGCACTGATTCGTGGCGGGGAGTGCTGGCTCGTCGGCCTGCATATCCACCCTTATAGCCATGGTGGCGTGTGGAATCGCGATCCCGACCGTCGGCGCCGTCTGCTGCTGCACCGCAAGGAAATCGACTTTCTTGACGGCAAACTTCGCAACCGTGGTTATGCGCTGGTTCCGTTGGAGCTCTACTTTAATACCGACGGTCGCGTAAAACTGCTGCTGGGCCTGGGTCGCGGCAAGAAGCTCTACGACAAGCGCGAGGACATGGCCAAGCGTGATGTCCAACGCGAGATCGACCGCGCCCTTAAGGAGCGCAACCGCTGACCACCCTTCATAAGTTGCGGTGGAATACGGACTGTTTTGCCTGTTTGAGGGGCTATTCAGTCCCTATTTCACCGCAACTGCGGGCGTCTCATCTTGCTAACTGTTTTGACACATATGTCTTAAAGGCGGTGTCCGTTATGGGCGCAGCCTTTTTTGTGGGTACATACATCCATGAGGTTCCAACCCGAGTTAGGGGAGTGATCGTTATGGACAAAACTGCGTTCTTTACCATGCCGAGCGGCCTGTACGTGGTGAGCTCCGCTGCAGACGGGCTGCGCGCCGGCTGCGTCATCAACACGGCGGTGCAGGCGACGTCCATGCCGCCACGCATTTCGGTTGCCGTTAACAAGGAAAACGTCACCTCGGGCGTCATCGCATCGGCCAAAGCGTTCGCGCTGACCGTGATCGATCAGACCGCCGACATGCTCTACATCGGTAACTTTGGGTTCCGCACCAGCAGCGATTATGACAAGTTTGCCAAATACGAGACCCGCGAGACGGCTCTGGGCATGCCCTATGTGCCCGAGCACGCGACGGCCCTGTTTAGCTGCCGTTTGATCGACACTGTGGATGTGGGCACGCATCTGCTGTTTATCGGCGAGGTCGAGGATGCCGAGCGCCTGAGCGACGAGACGCCGCTCACCTACGATTACTACCATAAGGTCCTGAAGGGCAAGACGCCTCCGAAGGCGTCCTCGTATCAAGGCTAGAAATGTTTTAAAAATACTTGCATTATATTATTGAGAATCTATACTATTAGATGAAGTACATCACCAGTCGCGTTCGAGAGGAGAACATCATGGCTGAGGAGAAGAAGACGTATAAGTTCGTGTGCATCGTTTGTGGTTACGAGGTTGAGGTCGACACGCCCGAGCTGCCCGAGGATTACGTGTGCCCGGTGTGCGGCGTTGGTCCCGATCAGTTTGAGCTCGTCGAGGAGTAGCTCGTCGGCACGCGGCTCACGGCAACACATAGCTCTGTCCAAGGGTTCCGGTCGGATATCCCGGCCGGGACCCTTTTCCTCCGCCCCCAAGGGATCACGGTTGCTGTTGGCCGATCCTGTCTATTGTGAGTCCGGCCGACCTTTTGTCTCAATCTGTAACATCTAACGACTCAAAACGGGTCTTCCTGTTACAGATCGAGACAAACCAAAACCGTCCGGCAGAAGGTCTCAATCTGTAACATCTAACGGTGGAAATTGGGTTCACTTGTTACAGATTGAGACAAACGGAGCTGTTCCTCGGAATGATCTCGATCTGTAACATCTAGACATTAAAAGCGGGTCTAGATGTTACAGATCGAGACGTTTGCCTGGGTAGGTGCCCCGTCCCATTACATTCCTGTCAACAACACGACATCGAGAATCGTCACGATGGCACCGATCCCTACGAGCAGCGCGTTGAGTGGGCGCGAGTTGGCGTATTTGCCCATGACGCGGGGTGAACTGGTGAGCCGTATGAGCACAAAGACCGTAATCGGTAGCTGAAGCGACAGCAGTGCCTGACTCCAGATGAGACCTTCAAAAGGATTTGGGACGACCAGGCACGCCGTCACTGCGCCGACGAAACAGGCCGCCACCCCGATCGAGGAATGTCGGTCGTGGATATCGTATTCCTCGTCGAACATGCCCGCAGTGATGGTTCCCGCCGCCATGCCCGCTGTCACGCTGCTCGATAGTCCCGCGAACAGCAGCGCTACCGCAAAGATGGTCGAGCTCGCCGGGCCCAGAATGGGGGAGAGCGTGGCCGCTGCGACGGCGAGGTCGTCTACGACCATGCCGTGCGCAAAGAAGGTCGTTGCGGCCAGGATGACCATTGCCGAGTTGATTGCCCAGCCCACGCCCATCGAAAAGAGCGTGTCAAAGAGCTCGTAGCGCAGACGTTCTTCGATAACCTGCTCGCCTTGGCCTTCGAAGTGCATGGATTGGATGACCTCGGAGTGCAGAAAAAGGTTGTGTGGCATAACGACCGCACCCAGGACACTCACGATAATCGCGGCAGAGCCAGTGGGCATACTAGGCGTGATCCAGCTTGCGGCGGCTTGCGGCCAGTCGACCTTGACTAGTGCAAGCTCGGCCAAAAACGAGAGTCCTACCACGCCTACGAAGGCGATGATCCAGCGTTCGGCATGCTTGTAGGAGTTCGTCATGAGCATCGCCATCGATACTGCCGCCACGATGACGCAGCCCGCGCGCACGGGCAGCCCAAAGAGCATTTGAAGGGCAACCGCGCCGCCCAGGACCTCGGCCATGGCGGTGGCGATGGTCGCGAGATAGGCACTGGCGAGCACCGTGCGCCCGACGAAGCGGGGGAGGTAACGTGTCGTGGCCTCGGCAAGGCAGGCGCCCGTGGCGATACCCAGGTGCGCCGCGTTGTGCTGCAGCACGATGAGCATAATCGTGGACAGCGTGACGATCCACAGCAGCGCGTAGCCAAACTGCGAGCCCGCGGCCATATTGGAGGCCCAGTTGCCCGGGTCGATAAAGCCGACGGTCACGAGCAGCCCGGGGCCGATATGCCGCGCAATGTCTAGGCCTCCGTGACCACCGGTGCGTCGGGAGCCAAAGTGTTGTTTGAGATGGTTGAGCATGGTGCGCTCCTGCGTATGGGCGGCGTGACGTCGCATCTGGGTCGTGCGGCGCCACGCGTCGGATTTGGGTTGGGGCTACTTGTGCGCTTTGCCCTGATTGGCCACGGCGTCGATCTTGGCGGCGATGGTCGCCGGGTCGCCGATATAGCGCTTGTCGAGGACATTGAAATCGGTATCGAAGGTGTAGACGAGCGGCACGCCGGTGGGGATGTTGACCTTGAGGATCTCCTCGGGCGTGAGGTGCTCGAGCTTCATGACGAGTGAGCGCAGGGAGTTGCCGTGTGCGGCGATGAGTACGCGCTTGCCGGCGAGCATCTGGGGGCGAATCTCGTCCTCAAAATAAGGCCAGGCGCGGGCTATCGTGTCCTTGAGGCACTCGGTATAGGGCAGCTGATCGGGCGCGACGTCGCGGTATTGCTCCTGGGTGTGGGGGTCGCGACTGTCGCCCGGCTCGAGCGCCGGCGGGCAGACATCGAAGGAGCGGCGCCAGATGAGCACCTGTTCGTCGCCGTGCTCCGCGGCGGCATCGGCCTTGTTGAGACCCTGCAACGCGCCGTAGTGGCGCTCGTTGAGCTTCCAGGATTTGATGACGGGCAGCCACTCGCGATTCATTTGGCCGAGCACGATGTTGAGGGTGTGGATCGCGCGCTTGAGGCGCGAAGTGTAGCAGACGTCAAAGTCGAAACCGGCTTCTTTGAGGGCGCGGCCGCCTGCCGCCGCCTCTTCGCGGCCCGTGTCGGTGAGCTCGACATCGGTCCAGCCGGTGAACAGGTTGAGCTTGTTCCACTCGGACTCTCCGTGACGGATAAGGACGAGTTGCATCGTCTGCTGGTCTGCTTGGTGCGCCATAGGGGCCTCCTTGATCTGGCACGGTGTGCGTGCCGTTTACTTGACGCCGCAAAGGATACCCGTTTTAGGCCAAAAAGTTAACCATGACTAACAAAATTGTTGTATTTGAATGGGATGGTGAAAGGGGGCTGCCGAAATGTCTCGATCTGTAACAACTAGGGATGGAAATTGGGCCTAGGTGTTACAGATCGAGACAGGAAGAAATGGTCCTATGGAATGTCTCGATCTGTAACAGTTTGCCGCCAAAACCGGCCCTTCGTGTTACAGATCGAGACAAACCAAAACCGTCCTGCAGAAAATCTCAATCTGTAACAGTTAGTCGTCGAAATTGGGTCTTACTGTTACAGATTGAGATGTTTGAAGCGGTGAACTTATAAGCCGAACTTGGGGGCTGACGTACATGTTTGATAGCAAGGCGTTGATAGCCGGCGCGCGTTACGCGATTGTTTCGAAACGGGTGGGAAACACAACGGGCCGGCGATGCTCC
>CATXJW010000041.1 GCA_958370325.1 uncultured Collinsella sp.
CTGTTCCGGCAAACACTTGCCGATAACGTGCGCGCCTCCAAGCCTACGGCCACTGATGACGAAGTACGTGCGGCCCTCTCCGCAGCTCAGTGCGACGACATTGTGGCCAAGCTCCCACAGGGCATCAACACCATGCTCGGCGCCGGCGGAGCATATCTTTCGGGCGGCGAGGTCCAGCGCGTGGCACTCGCCCGCGCGATCCTTAAAGATGCGCCTATCGTGGTGCTCGATGAGGCCACGGCGTTTGCCGACCCCGAGAACGAGGCGCTCATCCAGCGCGCCTTTAGCAAGCTGGCGGCGGGTCGCACGGTCATTATGATTGCGCATCGGCTCTCGACCGTAGTAGGCGCAGACCAAATCGTGGTGCTTAACCAGGGCAGCGTGCAGGAGTCGGGTACTCATGCCGAGCTGCTGTCCCAAAATGGCCTGTATGCCAAGATGTGGGCCGAGTACGAGCAGGCCGCGAGTTGGAAGATTACTGCTACGACCGCGGATGCCGCCGTCGCGAAGGGAGGCGAGGCCTAAATGTTCGCCTCATTCCAAAAGAAGTATTTCCTATCCGATAAAGGCATCGCCGGCGTAAAACGCGGTGTCTTCTGGACCGCGCTCACCAATCTTATTACCATGGCCGGCATGGGCTTTTTATTCCTGGTTATGGCCGGCTTTGTCGAGCATTTCGCCAGCGGGGCTGACCTGCCGGATGCCCTGCCGATCGTGGGCGGCCTCCTGGTCTTTTTCGTGTTGCTCTTTGCCTCTAACTGGCAACAGTATTACTACACCTACTGCATCTTTTACGAGGAGTGCGGCAAGCAGCGTATGGAGATCGCCGAGCGCTTGCGCAAACTGCCGCTGTCGTTTTTTGGTCGTCGTGATCTGGCCGATTTAACCGAGACCATCATGGGTGACGTTCAGACTATGGAGCACGCCTACAGCCATGTGCTGGGAGAACTCTGGGGCGCCATCATCGCAAGCGCCATTGTGTTCGCGTCATCGCTGTTCTTTTGCTGGCAGCTGGCGGTCGCGGCGTTTTGGAGCATTCCCGTGGCCTTTGCCGTGCTGTATCTGACACGCGGCCCCATGACCCCGGTGTTCGACCGCGTGCGCGCCGAGAAGGTCAAGGTCACCGAGGCGATCCAGGAGACGCTCGACTGCGTGCGCGAAATCCGCGCCACCAACCAGGAGGCCCATTATCTTGAGGGGCTCAACGCCGTGATCGATGCCGAGGAGCGCGAGACCACCAAGGGCGAGCTCGTCAACGGGCTTCTGGTCAACTCCGCCTTCTCCATTCTGCGTCTGGGCATTGCCACCACGCTGGTCACGGGCGCCACGATGGTCGCCTCCGGGCAGGTCGACTTTTTGGTGATGTTTGCCTTCCTGCTTATGGTGAGCCGTATCTACGCGCCGTTTGACCAGGCGCTAATGTTAGTGTCCGAGCTGTTTGTCGCCGAGTCGTCTGCCAAGCGCATGCGTTCCATCATGGAAGAGCCTGTGGCGCGGGGCAGCGAGAAATTTGAGCCCGTGGGCCACGATGTGGTGTTCGATCACGTGGCATTTGGCTATGGTGCGGGCGAGGACGGCCGCGCCGGCGAGAAAGTTCTTACCGATGTGAGCTTTACCGCCAAGGAAGGCGAAGTTACGGCGCTGGTCGGTCCTTCGGGTTCCGGTAAGTCTACGGTGAGCCGCCTGGCCGCGCGCTTTTGGGACGCCACCGAAGGCATGGTCACCGTGGGTGGCGTGGATGTTGCGAGCGTTGATCCCGAGGTGCTGCTGCGTGATTACGCCATTGTGTTCCAAGACGTGCTGCTCTTTGACGACACGGTGATGGGAAACATCCGTCTTGGCCGTCGCGATGCCACCGATGAGGAAGTGCTTGCTGCCGCGCGTGCCGCCAACTGCGACGAGTTTGTGAGTCGTATGCCGCAGGGCTACGACACCATGATCGGCGAGAACGGCTCCAAACTCTCCGGTGGCGAGCGCCAGCGCATCTCTATCGCCCGTGCACTGCTCAAAGACGCGCCTATCGTGCTGTTGGACGAGGCGACGGCGAGTTTGGATGTGGAGAACGAGACCGTGGTGCAGCAGGCGCTCTCCCGCCTGCTCGCAGGAAAGACGGTTATCGTGATCGCCCACCGTATGCGCACGGTAGAAAATGCCGATAAGATCGTTGTACTCAAGGATGGTGTGGTTGCCGAGCAGGGCACTCCGGCGCAGCTCAAGGCGGCAGGTGGAGAATTCGCCCGCATGGTTGCGCTGCAAAAGGAAGCGGCTGCCTGGCAGCTGTAAGATAGGGCAAAGGAACAGTCCCTTTCTCACATTGACAATCGGTTACTCCGCATCGTTAATTTTCAAAAGGTTAGCCATGGCTGACCTAGATAGTTAGATAAAATTGAGATATTTCAAAAGCGTGCTCGAGCAAACTTGTTTACTCGGGTGCTGAGGCACCATGCCGCGTCCAATGCGGTAAAAGGGAGAAGCAACATGAAGAAGTCGACGTTCAATACCCTGCTTGTTGGTGGCGGTTTTCTGCTTGGCACGGCCGGCATCAAGCTGCTTACCAGCGCTCCGGTCAAGAATGCCTGCGTGCAGGGTATTGCGTGCGGTATGCGCATCAAGAACGGCTACCAGGACATGGTCGAGCAGGCCAAGGCTAATGTCGACGACATGGTTGCCGAGGCTGCTTACATCACCCAGAGCGAGGCCGCTGCTGACGAGGCAGCCGAGTAACGCTCCCAGGCACAAACTATGAGATTCTCGATTATTAGCGAGATCCCCGGCAGGACCCGTCTTCAATTGGCGGGTCCTGTGCCAGAGAGCGATCTCGATGCACTTCTTAAGCTCAGTGGCGAAATCGATGGTGTGCGCAAGGTGCGCGTCTACGGCCGCATCGGCCAGATGGCGCTCGAATACGACGAGCCGCGCCGCGATGCCGTGCTGGCCGCCGTCGGTGCGCTCGACGCTCAGGCCATTGCCGACGCAAAGACGGGTTACGTGATGCAGCTTGAGCCACGTAAGCACAAACTCGTTATGGACCTGGCGACACTCGTCGGTGCCCATTACGCACGTCGCTGGTTCTTGCCCACGCCCCTGCGTGCGGTGTTTGTCGTGGCCGGTTACATGACCTTTTTGCGCGCCGCCCTCTGTGAGCTTGCGCAGCCGCGCCTGACCGTTCCCGTGCTCGATGCTTCGGCAATCGGCATTTCGTTCGTCAAACGTGATGTCGACACCGCGGGCCAGACGATGTTCCTGCTCAACGTGGGCGAGCTGCTCGAGGACTACACCCGCGCCATGAGCGAAAACGAGCTCATCAACTCGCTGCTCGACGTGCCCGATAAGGCACAAAAAGTGGTCGGTGACACCGAGGTAAGCGTTGCCGCCACCGAGCTTGAGCCCGGCGACTTGGTAGCCGTGCGCACCGGCATGTCCATCTGTATCGACGGCGTGGTCGAGCAGGGGAGCGCTATGGTCAACCAAGCGACCCTGACCGGCGAGCCGCTGGCCGTCGAGCGCAGCGTGGGTGACGACGTGTTCGCCGGTACCGTCGTGGAGGACGGCAGCATCTTGGTGCGCGTGCGCGCCAATACGGCGCAAACCAAACTGCGCTCAATCGTCTCGCTCGTGCAGACGGCCGACTCGCTCAAGTCCGAGGGCCAGTCGCATATGGAGGACCTTGCCAACAAGATCGTCCCGTGGAACTTCCTGCTCGCGGGCCTGGTTGCGCTTACCACCCGCAGCCTCATCAAGACCTCAGCGGCGCTGATGGTCGACTACTCGTGCGCACTCAAGCTCACGGGTTCGGTCGCCGTCATGACCGCCATGAGCGATGCTGCCAAGATGGGCGTCATGGTCAAGGGCGCCAAGTACTTTGAGTCGTTTGCCAAGGCCGACACCATTGTGTTTGATAAGACCGGCACGCTTACCGAGGCGCAGCCGCGTCTTGCCTGCGTGCTCACCACCGATGGCTGGAGCGAGGACGAGGTCCTGCGCCTTTCCGCTTGCCTGGAGGAGCATTTCCCGCATCCGGTGGCACGCGCCGTGGTCAATGCGGCACGCGAGCGCGGGCTCGAGCATCGCGAGCGCCATGCCGCCGTCGAGTACATCGTGGCGCACGGCATCGCTTCGTCCATCGAAGGACGTCGTGCCATTATCGGTTCCGCGCACTTTGTATTTGAGGACGAGGGCGCACAGCTCGAATCCGACATCAAGGAGCGCATCGAGTCCCAGATGCAGGGACTGTCGCCGCTGTATCTGGCGGTCGACGGCACCGTTGTGGGCGTGCTCGGTATCGAGGACCCGCTTAAGCCCGGGGTCCGCGAGGCCATCGCCGACCTGCACGCGTTGGGTGTCAAGCACGTGGTCATGCTCACGGGCGATTCCGAGCGCACGGCCGAGCGCATTGCGCGAGAGGCGGGGGTCGACGAGTTTAAGGCCGAGCTGCTGCCCGAGGACAAGTACGCTTATGTGGAGCGCATTAAGGGTGAGGGGCGCCACGTTGCCATGGTGGGCGACGGCGTCAACGATTCGCCGGCGCTCGGTTTGGCCGACGTGGGCCTGGCGATGGGTGGCGGAAGCGACATCGCCAAGGAGGTCGCCGACATCATCCTGACCGATACGGACCTTGCGGCGATTGTTCGCCTGCGCCGCATGAGCCAGGGCCTCATTGATCGTCTGACGAGCTCGTATTCTAAGGTAATGCTCACCAACTCGGCGCTGCTGGCGCTCGGCATTACCGGCGCGATTACTCCGCAGACGTCGTCGCTGCTGCACAATGGCTCGACGATTGCCTACAGCCTGAGCAACGCGAAAGCATATCTGCGCTAGCAGGCGTGTTCGCCCACGTTATCTGGCCTGCGCCCAGACGGCATCGGTGCCGTCTGGGCGCAGGCCTTTTTAGGAAAGTGCAGCTTTGATGGCGGGGACTTCGGTGAGCTGCTCGGCTGCCTTTTCGTCGGAGCTGTCGAGTGCTGCCAGGCTGCGGTAGACCCACTCGTTGACCTGGGTGTTCTTGACGCCTGCGGTCTGCATAAGGGCGCCTACCTCGCGGATTGCTGCGAACAGATCGGCTTTGGGACCCGCGAGCTCGACCTCGATGCCGTGGTAGGCGGCCACGCCGCGGTTCTCACTCACGTGGTCGATAAAGCCCTCGACGGTCTCAAGCTGCTGGGCGAGAGCAGCATCATCGTCAGCGTCCAGCGCGACGAGTGCGTTCGATACCGTGAGGGCGGGATGTCCGCAGGGGACAAAGCCCTCGATGACATCCATAGCTTCGGTAATGGTCGAACCCAGGCCTGCGAGGGCATTGACGAGTTGCTGTTTGGTATCCATAACGGTCCTTTCGACGGGTCAATTGTGCTTGGCGAAAATATACGTGACGCGTTCGGTAGCAAAAGTGCGAAGTGCGGCGCACATTGGGGTCTTCACAGCTCGTGCATAGAACAGCTGTCCGCTTTCAGAACGTGGTAAGATAACACTCCACAAGCGGGGCTCGCCCCGTATGCTCCTTGAAAAGTCGACGGGCGTTGGGTGCTCGTGCCCAATGCCATCCAGACTTTCCCGACATTCGGGGGCGACTGGTTTCGACACGATAGCTCTGAGAGAGGAAGCAAGCCGAGGTCTCCTCGCCTCGTTAAACAGGGGTACCGTCAAATTGAATTGACAACAACTCTTCTTTTGAGCCTATGGCTCTCGCTGCTTAGTTTATAGCGGCGCGTCAACCCGGTGATTTCCCCGACACCGGCGCGACGTCATGTTAGGGGAATGCTCCTGCGCACGTAATCGGTATGGCGCAGGCTAAGACCGAACCGGTTAGGACGCCGCGAGCGTGTCGCTGCGCGCAAAGCGTCCGAGACTAAACCAGCGACTGAGCTTGGAGATGCCAATCAGGGGGCTTTCGTGGACCGGAGTTCGATTCTCCGCGCCTCCACCATAAGTAACAGGCAGGTAGATATTCGTATCTACCTGCCTTTTTATTTCTAGTCCGTACCGCGGAGAATCGAACTCTATGCAGGGCGCGAGCGTTAAGCAAACGCGAAGCGTTTGTAGCGAGCGGGCGAGGGCGGCGGCAGCCGACCGAAGCCGGTGCGTATTTGCGAAGCAAATACGCGGATTCTCCGCGCAAAGCCTCGACCCGATATGGATGCGATGTTATCGAATCTCAGCCTGCCATGTGCCACGTCAACGGAACCCCAAACCCGCGGAGAATCGAACTCTGTGCAGGGCGCGGGCGTAAAGAAAACGCGTTGGCGTTTTTAGCCCGCGGGACTGGGACGCGCTTTCCGCTCCATCTCCTCAACTCCAAAACCTGCGCGCTCCCCTCCGTAAAACTGGGTAGAAGAAGGCCAAAACGAAACAGCAGGAGGTCAACATGACTGCAGAAGATAAGGCAAAGAACGCCGGCAAAGTCGCGCTCGTTTTGGAGGGCGGTAGTTTTCGCGGGCAGTTTACCGCAGGCGTGCTCGACGTCCTAATGGAGGCCGGCGTCGAGATTCCGGCGGTATATGGCGTATCGGCCGGCGCCCTCAACGGCGTGAACTACAAGTCGCACCAGATCGGCCGTGCCAACCGTATCAACCTGGCTTTCTGCAACGACAACCGCTTCATGGGTGCCGCATCGTTTGCGTCCACGGGCTCCATCGTGGGTTACGACTTTATCTTCAACGATGTCCAGGACCGCCTGGATCCCTTTGACAACGAGACGTTCGACGCGAGCCCCGTCGAGATGTACGCCGTCGCGACGGACATGCTCTTTGGAACCGCCGCGTACCTGCCGGTCAAAAGCGCCGTACTTGACCTCGACGCCGTGCGCGCCTCGACGTCGCTGCCGCTGGTGACGCCGCCGGTCGAGATTGACGGGCACAAATACGTCGATGGCGGCGTAGCCGATTCGGTCCCTATCGAGCACGTGCTGGAGGAGGCGGGCTTCGATCGCGCGGTTGTCATTGTCACGCAGGACCGCTCGTACGAGAAAAAGCCCTACGAGTTTATGCCCGCCGCACGCGCTCGCTATGCCGACTACCCCTACCTGCTCGAGGCTATCGAGACGCGCCACGACCGCTATAACATCCAGCGCATGCATCTGTGGAAGTATGAGCGCGAGGGCCGTGCGCTGGTCGTTGCTCCGCAAAAGCCGGTCGAGGTCGGTCACGTTGAGCACGATCCAGCAAAGCTCCTCGACCTGTATATTCAGGGCCGCCAGGAGGCAAAGCGCTTGCTGGGAGATATCGAGGCATTTGTCGAGCGCTAGTGTCGCGACGTCATGACCCATGGACGACATGTGCAGAAACTCTGGTCGGAGCCAAAATACCTGTTGACTCGGGCGGCGAGCGGGGTAATATGGACGGGTTACTTGCAGAGCCCCGTGAATCTCTGTAACAACACGTACTGTACATGGAGGAGTCTAAGTGATTTCGAAATCGACTCACTACGCCAAGCAGGGCGAGGTCCAGCGCAACTGGGTTCTCGTCGACGCCGATGGTGCTGTCCTGGGCCGTCTTGCCACCCAGATCGCAATGATCCTGCGCGGTAAGAACAAGCCCCAGTTCACGCCCAACAGCGACTGCGGCGACTTCGTTGTCGTCATCAACGCCGATAAGGTCCAGCTTACCGGTAACAAGGCCGACACGAAGACCTATTATCGCCACAGCGGCTACAACGGCGGCCTCAAGGCTGAGAGCTTCCGCCAGGCTATGGAGAAGCACCCGGAGAAGGTCATCGAGCGCGCCGTTCGCGGCATGCTGCCCAAGACCACCCTCGGCCGTGCCCAGATGACCAAGCTTAAGGTCTACGCTGGTGCCGAGCATCCGCACGCTGCCCAGAACCCCACGAAGATTGAGCTGGAGGCTTAAAGATGGCTGAGAACACCGTTGTTTACCAGGGTACCGGCCGTCGTAAGAACGCCGTCGCCCGCGTCCGTCTCGTCCCCGGCACCGGCAAGGTGACCATCAACAAGCGCGACGCCGAGCAGTATTTCGGCCGTCATCAGCTCGTTGAGAACGCCCTTGCTCCCTTCAAGGTGACCGATACCGCCGGTCAGTTCGACGTTATCGCTCTGTGCGATGGCGGCGGCATCTCCGGTCAGTCCGGCGCTCTGCGCCTGGGCATCGCTCGCGCTCTTCTGAACGCTGGCGACTACCGTGCTGACCTCAAGAAGGCCGGTTTCCTTACGCGCGATGCTCGCGTGGTCGAGCGCAAGAAGTACGGCCTCAAGAAGGCTCGCCGCGCTCCCCAGTTCTCCAAGCGCTAAGGTTTTATCTTCTTACGAGATACAATGTACAAGCGGGGCCTGCCGATTGCTCGGCGGGTCCCGCTTTTCTTTTTCGACTAGGGTGGGCGACTGCGTTTTGTCCACTTGGGAAGGAGCGATCCTATGCCCCAGAACATCTTCGGTACCGACGGCGTCCGCGGCGTCGCCAACGCCGACCTCTCGTGCGACCTCGCGTTTCGCCTGGGCCGTGCGGCGACCAAGTTCCTTGGTCCGGACATTTGCATCGGCCGCGACACGCGTCTTTCGGGCACCATGCTCGAGAGTGCTCTGACCGCCGGCATTATGGCCGAGGGCGGCCGCCCGCATTGCTGCGGCGTTATCCCTACGCCGGCCGTGGCGCTGCTCACTGTTCAAAACGAGCTCGACGGTGGCATCGTCATCTCCGCTTCGCACAATCCGCCGGAGTTCAACGGCATCAAGTTCTTTAGTCGCAAGGGCATGAAGCTTCCCGACGCGGTTGAGGAAGAGATCAGCGCCTGGGTCATGTCCGAGGAGGCCATGGCTGCCGACACGCTGCCGACCGGCGCTGGTGTGGGCCACATCATCAAGATGAAGGACGCCCGCAAGGCATACGTCGACCACGCTATCAGCACCCTCGACGGCCTTAAATTCGACGGTCTGGTTGTTGCCGTCGACTGCGGCCACGGCGCTTCTTGCCAGACCACGCCCGCCGCGCTGCAGCGCTTGGGCGCCACGGTCCATGCCATCAACACCGATTACTGCGGCACCGACATTAACGTCGAGTGCGGCTCCACTCACCTTGAGCCCCTGCGTGAGCTCGTACTGCGTACCCATGCCGACATCGGCCTGGCCCACGATGGCGACGCCGATCGCGTGCTGTTCGTGGACAGCGAGGGCAACGAGATCGACGGCGACTACATCCTGGCCATCTGCGGCTCCGACCTGGCCGCTCGCGGTAAGCTCGCCAACTCCGAGATCGTCTCGACCGTTATGTGCAACCTTGGCTTCTCCATCGCCATGAAGGAGCAGGGCTTCGAGATGGTCCAGACCGCCGTGGGCGACCGCTACGTTTTGGAGCGCATGCTCGCGGACGGCGCCGTCATCGGCGGCGAGCAGTCCGGCCACATCATCTTCCTGGAGCACAACACCACCGGCGACGGCTTGGTGACGGCTCTGCAGCTGCTGGCCGTGCTCAAGCGCACCGGTCGTACCCTCACCGACCTTGCCGGCATCATGAAGAAGTACCCGCAGGTGCTCGTCAACGTGCATTCGGACAACAAGGCCGGCCTTGACGATTGCCAGCCCATTTGGGACGCCGTCGCTGCCGCCGAGAAGGAGCTCAATGGTCGCGGCCGCATCTTGGTGCGCCCGAGCGGTACCGAGCCGCTGGTTCGCGTTATGGCCGAGGCGGAGACGCACGAGCTGACCCAGCGCGTTGTTGACGACATCGTCGAAGTTGTCAAGCGCGAACTTCCCTAATGGCCAAAAACGGGCGCCAAGTGGTAAACTGTTAAGGTTATTTGATTGATTGGTATGTCCGAGGGGGAGCATGTTCACTAAAGTCCTAAGGTCTTTTGGTATGCGTGGTCGAGTCCTTACGCTGGATGCTCCCATCTCGGGCGACGTCATTCCGCTCTCCGAGGTAAACGATCAGACGTTTGCCACCGGCCTTTTGGGCCAGGGCGTGGCGATTCAGCCTACCGGCATGCGCGTGATTGCGCCGGCAGACGCCAAGGTCGAGGCCATTTTTCCCACGGGACACGCCGTCGCGCTCAACACGGTCGATGGCTTGGACGTGCTCATCCACGTTGGTTTGGACACCGTTCAACTTGAGGGCAAGCACTTTACCGTACATGCGCAAGTGGGTGACATCGTCCATAAGGGAGATGTACTCATCGAGTTCGATCGCGAGGCAATTGCTGCCGAGGGCTACGATGTGACGGTTCCCATCTTGGTGTGCAACTCTGTTGAGTTCTCGAGTATCAAAGGCTCCGTTGGCCAGCATGTCGAGGAGATGGACCAGCTTATCGTCGCTCGTGAGCGCTAGTCGCTCCGCTTGGCCTTTAGGCTACAATTCAAACACGTTTGCGGAGGGCGCCCTTGAAAGAGGACGCCCTCCGTGGCAAGATGGGAAATGTCCGAGGCTAAAAGGCTTCGGGTCACCGTGGACGGGCAGGGGCCTCGACGCGGCTAGACACGAGACACATACATTACGCGACCTCGCCCTGGTGGCCGCACACGTTGGTTGCGGCCGACGCGGGCCGCGGGCAAGTGCTTGCAAGGGGAGCATTGCCTCTCTTCTACGAGAAAGGACGCGTAATGAAGATCATTAAAGCTAAAGACTATGAGGATATGAGCCGCAAGGCCGCCAATCTCATTTCGGCGCAGGTTATCCTTAAGCCCGATTGCGTGCTCGGTCTTGCCACCGGCTCCACCCCGATTGGCGCCTACAAGCAGCTCGCCGATTGGTACAAGAAGGGCGACATCGACTTCTCCGAGGTCAGCACCTATAACCTGGACGAGTATCGCGGTCTTTCGCACGACGATCCTCAGAGCTATCACTACTTTATGCGCGAGAACTTCTTTGATCACATCAATATCGATCTGAACAACACGCACGTGCCCGATGGCTCCAACCCCGATGCCGCCGCTGCCTGCTCCGAGTACGACAAGATCGTCGCTGCCGCCGGTTATCCGGATCTGCAGCTGCTCGGCATTGGTAATAACGGCCACATCGGCTTTAACGAGCCCGATGACCACTTCTCCAAGGGTACGCACTGCGTCGACCTGACCGAGAGCACCATTCAGGCCAACAGCCGCCTGTTCGACAGCATCGATGATGTGCCCCGTCAGGCTTACACCATGGGCACTCAGACCATCATGTATGCCCGCATGATCCTGGTTGTCGCCAACGGCGAGGCCAAGGCTCAGGCCGTGCACGATATGTGCTATGGCCCGGTTACGCCCAAGTGCCCGGCTTCGATCCTGCAGCTGCACACTAACTGCGTCGTCGTTGCTGACGAGGCCGCTCTTTCGCTCTGCGAGTAACGCGACCAAGCAATCTTACATAGCTTTTCAAAAGGCCCTCGCTTTGCGGGGGCCTTTTTAGTGGACATGGGCCGTGGCGCATGCATGACGGAAATCTTGCCGCATGCTTGACTGGTGGGTTCTAAATTATTCGATTCATTCTATAGCAGATTCTATGCATATTTACCACCATAGAGTCGCAGGCGGTAGCGAGGAGTAGGCGAGTTGCGCAACTCAAATAAAAATAGCCGACTGCGCTACACTGCAAATGGGATGGGACATGCTGGCAAGCGCATTGACCTGCGCAAAGACCTATTGGTCGGGGGATAAGTTACCATCGGGCCTCGCTGTACAAAAACTTGCCAAACACGTACCGGCAGACAACCATAAAACTCTATGTCGCGCTATTCACGGGATGGTTCATATGGTCCTGCAGTTACGGTGTCCATATGGTCGAGTTGAGGAGCAGGCATGGAAAACGATCTGGGTAATACGGACGATCTCGAGCTGATGCCGACGGGCGGCGGCTATATGGTGCGGCGCGATCGCTTAATGAACGAGCTCATCGTTAAAGGGCGCAAGGCAGGAATTGTTTTGCTCTACGCGCCCGACGGGTTTGGTAAGACGTCGGTGTTGCTGCAATACGTGCAGGAGGTTAAATCGGATCCCACGCGAGGGCCGGTTCGGATTATCGAGGCCGACCGTGCGATTGGACGCGAGCTCTTTATGCAGCTCGAGGTTGTCGCCGATGAGCTTAAGGACAAACCTCATTCGCTCGTTGCGATCGACAACGTGCCCAATCTCGAGCAGCGCGAAACCGAGGACCTCATTGATCGAATCCGCAGCTTACGTGCTACGGGGACGGGGGTCTTTATTGCCTGCCGCCCCTCAAACCGATTGCTTATCCACGGGCTGGGCGATTCTGTAAAAGTCAATGCGCAGATGCTCAAGGTGCACGCCTATGAGTATTCGTCATGGGCCACGGCGTTCTCAATCAGCACATCGCTCGATTTTTATCGGCTCACACAGGGTGTGCCCGAGCTGGTATCGGCCCTGCAGACGGGAATGTATGGACAGGGCGATGTTGCCGGTTTGCTCGAGAACGAAATCGTCAACGTGTACGGTGCGGCGCTGGCCGATCTTGCATCGCTCGAGAATAACCTGTTGTTTACCGTTGCCTGTTTGATGGTACTGATGGGCGAGGGCCGCATTGCGGAGCTAGAGGCGTGCGGTGTGAGGCTTTCGATGGTTGACCAGTCCATCTTTGTGCGCGATTATCCGATTTTTGGCGTGGATCCGTCTGATCGTACCTTTAGGTGTTTGGGTGCTAAGGACAACGCGCGCCTGAGGCTGCGAAAGCTTGTCGCCGAGATCCGTCCTGAACTTGTATCGCGGGCTGCTCGCATTTTGATCAAGGCGGGCCGTTGCGATTTGGCTATGGAACTGGCCGACGCGTTCTTGGACCGCCGTGTGGTATTGGAACTTGCCGGGCAGTATGGGGCCGATCTTGCCCTGACCGGGCACGGAGGGGACATTTGCCGCGCGGCGACGGCGATGATCAATGCAGAAAAGCAGGAGCAAGAGCCGGCGCCCGCCGAGGCACTCGGCGTGTATCTGGCGGCTGTCAGCGTGTGCAATACAAAGCTAGCAAGGTATATGGCGTCCGGTATCGAACGTGCGGGTGATCAGGCGGCGCGCGAGCTCGACCCCGCTACCTGGAAAATAGCCCAGGCGCTCACTATCGCCTTTTACGGCGACAATGACCTGGGGCTTCCCGCCAACCCTGTTTTGCAAGAGCAGACATCCTGCGAGGTGCTCGACATGCTGTCCGCGCATATCGAGTTCAAGCGCCACCTTACCGAGCGAGCGGAAGACGGCAATGTTCTCGCGAAGCTCAAAGCGTGCAAAGTCTACGATTGCGAGCTCGACATCGCGGGGATTCTCATACAGGCCGATCATATGCTGGTGGAGCTGTTCGACGGATCGTTTGCTAAACCCGACGAACGCGATGACAAGATGGCACAGATACTTGAGGCGCTCGATATCCGCGGGCTTAAGGCGCCATCCATTTGGCTGCGTATGGTGCTGGCGGCGCGGCGCCTGCTCGCGGGCTTGCCCGTGACCGACGATGTGGCGTTTGGCGAACTCGACCGCTTTGCGGTGCGTGTTCGCGACAATCAAATTCAGCTGTTTGGGCTATTGCTGGAGGGCTGGCAATCGCTGGCGGAGGGGCGGCCGGTCAACGCAAAGTTCCGTGCGGTCCAGGTACTCAAGCTCGCCGACGAATCGATTACGTACATGCGCGAAAACGCATTGCTGCTGGAGCGCGTGGCGTATCTGCGCAATACGTCGCTGGTATCGGTTCGCGAAGAGGCAGAGCTACTCGACATTAGTAAGACGCAGGTCGGTGGCTCAGAGGCCTGGATCGTGGCGCTGCATCTGGCCGCCGCGGGCCGCGATAGCGATCTTGCCGCTTGGATGTCTATGAATCGTTCGGGGATTTTAGACCCATCGTATCGGCTTTTTGCGCGTCTTGCGATGCACTGTCTGGGCGAGCCTGCCGTCAGGATTCGCAAGAAGCTTCCGGTGCGCGAGCTGTCGCGGTATTCACTACGCGATGACTTTGAGGGCGAAAGTGAGCACCTGTTCCAGGCGGGCGAGGTTGAGGCTGTCGATACAATCGGTCATATTGAGATGCGCATGTTTGGCGCATTTCGCGCCGAGCGCGACGGCTTTCCCATCACGGATAAGATGTGGCGGCGCAAAAAGGCGGCAACACTTGCCGAACGGCTCGCACTGGGCATGGATGCCATGGTCGACCGCGAGACAATCGCCATGGAGTTATGGCCCCATGCCGAGTTTAACGCCGCGCGCAACAATCTGTATTCGACGGTATCGCGCTTGCGCTCGGCCTTGGGTCCAACGCCGGATGGCAAGTCGTGCGTGCTCATCCAAAACGAGTGCATAGGGCTCAACGGCGACTACGTTAAGACCGATGTAAGACTCTTTGATCAGCTGAGTCGCGAGATTCTGGGAAATCGCATGGGTGCGAGAGGGCCTCACCTGGTTGAGCTATGTCTTAAGGTTGAGCAGCTCTACACGGGTCCGCTGTATGTTCCCACCGGTTGCAATCCCACGTTCTTTACGCGCATGCGCCACATTATGCAATCCAAGTACATCGACTGTATGATTAGGGGAGCGAATGCCGCTCTCGAGGAAAATGACCTGCAATCGGCAATTTGGCTCGTGGAATCGGGGCTTCGCCAGGAGACGGCGCGCGAGGACATGGTTCGTTGCGCCATGCGCGTTTACGGCGCGGCGGGACGACGTCGCGATGTTGTTGAGCTGTACAGCAGCCACATGCACCACCTGAGAGAGCAAGTCCAAGGCGTGCCCGAGCCCGAGACAAGGCGTCTGTACGAGCGTCTGGTCGAAGGTAGGCTCAAACGCGTGCTTGTCGAGCGATAAAAAATGGGCGCCCGAATCACTCGGACGCCCGCAGTCTTGCTCGATATGACCAGTCGGTTTTAGACGAGCTTGATCTTCTCGATATCCTTGCGCGAGGACTCGCGATACAGCGAGAACTTGCGTCCGATAACCTGAACGACGTCGGCGTGGCAGCGCTCGGCGAGCTCCTCGGCGGCCTCACGGGCAGAAAGGCTGGAGCCGTCCAGCACGGAGCACTTAACGAGCTCGTGCTTCTCCAGGTAGGCGACCGTCTGCTCGACGGTACCCTCGTTGACATCGGACTTACCGATGATGATGGCGGGGTTGAGGTGATGGGCCATGCTGCGAAGCTGCTTGACCTGGGCTCCTGTCAGTGCCATGGGTTCTCGCTTTCTATGTATGGGGCGCCCCACAATGGGGCCTTAATCTACGTGAGCGGTCCCACGATAGCGCAGGAACGGCGTGGTGTGGAGCGCGTTTGCCCAGTTCGCAAAGAATGCGGATGCCGGGCGGGAATACGATGCAAGATTTAGATGGGCTACGGGCGGGGTACGGAGACCGGCTCCCAGGCGATAAACGCCCAACGGACCTTGCGGACGTGGTCGAGCATGTAGCGTCCCTGCGGTACGCCCTTGGATCCCGGCTCACCGGCATGGGGGTTCTCGATCATGTGGTGGGCGATATAGTCGCGCAGGCGGTCGATCTTGTCCTCGTTGCCATGCTCGAGCATGCGAGAAAAGTCCGCCACGCCCGCCTCGAGACTATCGAAGGTGTCGCGACGGGGCGATTCAAAATACGTGACCTGCGGCAGCGCACCCATCTGAATAAGGATGTTAAAGGCATACACAAAACCATTACTGCAGGTAACCGAGGCGCCGATGGCGTTCATCAGGTGCAGGTCATAACGCGGGCTGGAGTTGGCGACCATCGTGACAGCACAACGCCGACGAGCCGTTCGATCAAGCTTGGCAAGTGCCCCCTTCAGGTCGTTCGTAGTAACCGAGCGACTCGCAAAGGCAACATCAACAGCCTTGGCAACCGGCCCAACCAGATCCCAATCGTCATCCCAAGCAAGCTCAAGCGGTGTAATGCGCTCCTCGAGCCCATAGAACTCAATGCCGGCATCAAGCGTGCCCAACATTGCAGGGGAAAAGTCAGCAGCAATTACAGGATGCCCAGCCTGAGCAAGCGGAATAGCAATCGACCCAGCCCCACACCCCATATCCAGCACCGACTCGCCAGGCTCAAGCGCCAACAGCTTTATAAAATCCCGCGCATAAGGGGCAGTCTCCAGCGGACGAAAATGCCGAGCCCGCTTATCCCACTCAAAAGAATCATCAGTCCGATGTCGAGCGGCCTGCAGACGCATCCATTCGCCATTCCAATCAGCAGAAAGAAGCTCAGAGCGAGCATCCCCATCAACCACGGGCCAACCTCCTAGCAACAAAAAGCGACTCCTCCCAAAAGAAGAGCCGCAACCAGCATATATCAGAAAGAACCGATCCAACGCCAAACCGCCGTACCAGCCAAGTGGTGCAGGAGCGAAGCAACTGCAACCGGGATAGAACCCAACTGAGGTCCCGTTGTGCGGGAGCCCCGGGGAGGGCAAATATATAAGGTCGATCGCGAGTTCCGCACGAGCCGGAGAGCACTTAATGTGCTCTCCGTGCGA
>CATXJW010000042.1 GCA_958370325.1 uncultured Collinsella sp.
AGAACCCCAGCCTTCCAAGCTGATGACGCGGGTTCGATTCCCGTCGCCCGCTCCATAGGATAGTTTTAACGGCTCTGTTTCCTTCTGGGAATCAGAGCCGTTTTCATATACATGCCGGGGACCTCCATCCCCTCCTAAGTTGCGGTGAAATAGTTCCTGGATTAGCCGCAAAAGCTGTTATCCAGGAACTATTTCACCGCAACTTATTGAGGCCGAGCGGGCTGGGTCGATGATGGGTTCTGTTGTCGAGAAGATGAGGGCAGCCGGTCAGGAGTCTGCGTAGGGTTTTGTGGTTGGTATCCCGTAGCCGCGCATCATGGAGCCGAACGCTTTGACATCATAGGTGTCTGAGAGCTTGAAATGAATGACGTTGTGGCCCATGGCACGCAGGTTCGCGTCGCGTATGAGGGCATCTCGATAGGTTTTTGCCGCAGCATGTTCCGGATCATTTTGGGCATCGTCCTCAAACTTGCCTAGTCCATGCAGCTCAGCCAGCATCCAAGAGCCGTTTGGCATTTGCCAGCCGTAATCTGCCAAATAATAGCTGGCGTTTCCAGGTCGAGTGATTTCAACCTGAAGTTCGGGAGCGGCAACTCCCGCCAGAATCATTGCCGCCCGCGCTTCGGATTCTCCACCGTTATCCGATCTGCCATCCATGTGTTCAAAAACGTCAAATGCACGCGCGATGCCGTGCAGTCCACGGCAGTTCGCTTGTGCATATGAACGCAATTCTTCCCGCTCGACACCGTACTCACGAGCCAGCCCGTCGACATAGCCTAGTGCATATCGAAAGGCGCTCGTTCGGGCGATGTCGACCACCGTGCGATATGGATCCGTTAACGTAAACGGGCCGAGCTGCCATACGTCGCCCGGCCGCCAGCGTCGGTATTCAACGAATTCGTACGTATCGCGCCTGGTGGAACGCGGCAGCAGCACTTGCACCTTGTCGAGAAGCGAATATGCAGAACCGATGCCATAGAGCAGTGCCGCCGTTGCCCCACAAAACACGGCATCCGGTTCAACGACCGCAATAGCGGATGCCAATTGAAAGATGCGATCTTCGACGCCGAGGTCATTCCAATAGGCGGGATCAGCGTAGACATGGTTGTAGAGTCGAATAATCATCTCTTTTTGCATGAGCGCGTAGGCACAGCGTTCATCCCATTTTTTGGTAGCTACAAACAGGCGCCCGCCATGATGGGCCTCGAATAACCGGAAGAACAGCTCTACTTGCGGTTTGGAACAGCGTTTATCATGACTCATTTTCGACCCCATGGTCTCGAGGGGGAGTGAATGACACTACGCTATCCCATATTTGGTCCGTCAGACCTTGCCATGAACTGACCAAAAGCTTGACGGGGCAGGTCAGAGTCATGAGTCAGAGCCAAACATATCGGCAAATGGTTGATTTGTGCCCCTCGGCGGCACTAAAAACCACCCTTACAGAAAGTTGCGGTGAAATAGTTCCTGAAAAGCTCGAATAAGCCTAAATCCAGGAACTATTTCACCGCAACTTAGGAGGGGATGGGGGTTAGCTGCGGGGGCGGTGGCGGAGCTTGTCGATGGTGGAGTCGGTGCTTCGGCTGCGGGCTTCGGCTGCGGTTTGGCGCTTGTGGCGGTAATCGATCATGCCTTGGATGATGGGCTTGCCAAAACTCACGACATCATCGTTGTAGATGGCGGTTCGGGCTGCGAGGAGGCAGTCGGTAAAGTCCATATGGGTCTTGCCAAAGAGTTTGACGGCAAGGGCGACAACGGTGGGCTCGTCGACCATGACGTCATCGAGCAGCCTTTTCATGGCCGCGGCAATCTCAACGCGGGGAACCTTATAGACGTCGCGCAGCGTGACCACGACGCGCGTGATGATTTCGGGGTAGACACGAGCGGTGCGCGTGGCGATGACCTTGGCGGCGCGCGGTGACAGAACCTCGTCGTCGTCAAGCAGGTAGCGTAGGATGACGGTCTCGTCGATGATGGTGCTACTCATGGATATCTACTTCCTCGGGACCCAAAACCGAATCGTCGCTTTCTGTAGCAAGGTACTCAATCCAGGCATTGCGCTCCTCGGAGCGGCGATTGGGGTCACCATATGCTTTGAGCGACCCATAGGCGGCGGTGCCGTCCTTTGAGCGCACGGCGACCGGCTGAAAGGGAAGCTTGCGCATCAAAATGCTCTGCGCGACAAATAGACGGACGGCCTCGGCGAGCGATGTGCCCATGGCGTCGTAGAGACGCTCGGCATGCTGCTTGTCTTCCTCGCGAATGCGCACCTGCAGGATGGCTCGTTTTTGAGTCGATGACATCACTGGCCTCCCTTAATGAGCGTGCAATATGAATAGTTAAATACATCTTCGGCTAGTAATAGCCAATCTTATAACAACTACTTTATTGCACTAGAGTAATTGAGTGCGATCAACATTACAAACGTACTACATCCTGCATAAACGAGCGTGAAATCTTTCTTGGGCGTACGCATGTAATACACTCACCTTTATAGCTACCCAAGAATAATTCCAACCTGCCAAAACCCCTGCAATACACACGTATTGCAGGGGTTACGCTCAAGTTTGTCCCCTGCAACTGCGTATATTCAACCTGTATACCGTTGGAGAAATTCTACCGAGTGCCTGTTTCGCCGCATGCATTCGATACGCCGATGCCAGGCCACGGGCGGCTTGGGACAACGTCGACAGGGTCTCTCCGGCATGGGATTCAGGAGGGAGTGAACAACATGGGCAATAAACGAGTCGTAGCCGATTCCTCGCGCTGCATTGGGTGTCAAACCTGCATGGCGGCGTGCATCGAGGCGCACGACATTCCCGGCAACATCGCCGCGCCGCGTCTGCGCGTGACGCGTACGTACGAGATCTCCGCACCGGTGGCTTGCCATCACTGCGAGGATGCCCCGTGCGCTAAGGCCTGCCCCACGGGTGCCTTGTTCTTTGATCCAAAGAACCATCGCATCGGCGTCAACGAGGACAACTGCATCGGCTGCAAGAGCTGCGTCATGGCCTGCCCCTTTGGCGCCGTGAGCGTGGCGACCACGCAGGTCCCCGTCTTGATGGGCGACGTGCGCGTGGGTTCGCAGACTAAGAGCTTCGTGCTCAAGTGCGACCTGTGCGTAGACCGTCCCGGCGGTCCGGCGTGTGCCGAGGCGTGCCCGACTAAGGGCCTCACCCTGGTAGACGAGGAGCGCCTGGCGGAACTGACCGCCGAGCGTGCCCGCGCCACCATCGAAAACGAGGCGTAGGCGGGCGGCCATACAGGCCCGACGATTGTCAAATACGTACCGATTAATCGGTAGCAGAGAAAGGAAGGAGGGTGTCATGGAGAAGCATAAAGTGATCTGCCCGTACTGCGGTGCCGGTTGCCAGTTTAACCTCTTGGTCCAAAACGGCCAGGTCGTGGGTACCGAACCGCTCAACGGCATCACCAATCAGGGCGAGCTGTGCCTTAAGGGCATGAGCGGCTACGACTTCATCAACGACACCAAGATCTTGACTCCTCGCGTACTGCACCCGATGATCCGCCGCACCAAGGGCGCGGATCTTGAGCGCGTAAGCTGGGACGAGGCACTGGATTTCACCGCATCTAAGATGCAGGCCATAATTGACGAATATGGTCCTAACGCTGTCATGACCACCGGCTCTTCGCGAGGCGGCGGCAATGAGGCGAACTACGTCATGCAGAAGTTTACGCGTGCGTGCATTGGCACCCACAGCGTGGACAACTGCGCTCGTACTTGACACGGCCCTACTGTCCTCGGTCTGATGGACACGGTTGGTTCAGGTTGCATGTCATGCTCCATCCCCGGTATGGAGGATGCGGGCTGCATTTTCCTCTTCGGCTATAACCCTGCCGATTCGCACCCCATCGTCGCAAGGCGTATCGTGCGAGCCAAAGAAAAGGGTTGCAAGATCATCGTCGCCGACCCGCGCCATATCGAAACCGCGCGTATCGCCGATCTCTACCTTCCGATCAAGAACGGTTGCAACGTCGCGTTCCTCAACGCCTTTGCCAACTGTCTGGTCAACGATGGCCTCTACGACAAGGAATTCGTCGCCGAGCATACGAACGGCTTTGACGAGTGGTGGGAGACCATCAAGAACTACACTCCCGAATCCGTACAGGACATCACGGGTGTCGATCCCGCGCTGATCCACCAAGCTGCCGAGATGTACGCCACGGCGAAGCCCTCTGCCATCATTGGCTGGGGCATGGGCGTATGCCAGCAGAAGCAGAACCTGAAGACGGTGCACACCATCGCCTCCATCGCCTGCGTTGCTGGCCAGATCGGCAAACCCAACTCCGGCCTCGCGCCCGTGCGCGGTCAGAACAACGTCCAGGGCTCCTGCGATATGGGCATGCTGCCCAACCTGTACCCTGGCTACCAGAAAGTCACCGACCCCGCCGCTCGCGCCAAGTTTGCCAAGGCTTGGGGCGTGCCCGAGGAAAAGCTCCCGCTCGAGGAGGGCTACAAGCTCACCGACTTGGGCCACCTGGTCGACGAGGGCAAGGTGCACTGCTTCTACAACTACGGCGAGGACCCGGTCCAGACCGAGCCCGATTCGGCTGGAATGCGCAAGACGCTCTCCGAGCTGGATCTGTTCATCTGCCAGGACATCTTTATGACGCAGACGACCATGCTCGCCGACGTCATCCTGCCTGCTACCTCTTGGGGCGAGCACGAGGGTGTCTTTACCGCATCCGACCGTAGCTTCCAGCACTTTGACGCGGCCGTTCCGCCCAAGGGCGAGTGCCGCCACGACTGGGAGATCTTCGCGGACCTGTCCACGCGTATGGGCTATCCCATGCACTACGACAACACCGAGCAGATCTGGAACGAGTGCATTAGCCTGTGCCCCAACTTTGTGGGCGCGACCTACGAGAAGATGGCTCCCGAGGGCGGCTACGCCCAGTGGCCCGTCAAGAGCACCGATGTGAACGACCACGGTACGCCCGACATGTTCGCTGGTGGCAAGTTCACCACCAAGGACGGCCGCGCCAACCTGATGGCGCACGACTGGGAGGCGCCCTCCGAGCTTCCCGACGATGAGTACCCGCTCATCCTGTGCACCGTCCGTGAGGTCGGCCACTACAGCTGCCGCTCGATGACTGGCAACTGCAAGACGCTGGCGCTGCTCGCCGACGAGCCCGGCTTTGTCCGCATGAATCCCGCGGACGCCCAGGCGCGCGGTATCAAGAACGGCGACATCGTCTCGATTCACAGCCGCCGCGGCCAGGTATACAGCCGCGCCGACGTGAGCGACCGTATCAACAAGGGCACGGTCTATATGACCTACCAGTGGTGGATCGGTAAGTGCAACGAGCTGACCATGCACAAGGTCGACCCGGTCTCGCACACGCCCGAGGACAAGTTCTCCGCCTGCCAGGTCGACGCCATTGCCGACCAGGTCTGGGCCGAGGGCGAAGTCGAGCGTCAGTACACCGAGCTCAAGCAAGCTCTGGTCGACGCCGCCGCTCCCCAGGACGTTGAGCCCGGTGCCGCCAAGTTCGACGACGAGACGCACGTGAATCAAATCGTGTAGTCCCGTTCTCGTTGGCTTTTTGGGCCGGGCGTCCCGTACGTTCGGGAGCCCGGCCCGTTATTTTGAAAGGAAGTGGGGATGAACCGCTTCATCGACATCAACCCGGAGAGGTGCATCGGCTGCGGAACATGCCAGTCCGCCTGTGCCGACGCTCACCGGATGCAGGGTCTTCAGGATACGCCGCGCCTGGCGCTCGTGAAGACCGGCGGTATTTCGGCCGCCCTTGCCTGCCACCATTGCGAGGGTGCCCCCTGCGCCGAGGTCTGCCCGGTGAATGCCATCGAGCACGATGGCGACCGCATCCACGTCAAGGAACAGGAGTGCATCGGGTGCAGGCTGTGCGCCATCGCGTGCCCCTTTGGAGCCATCCATCCCGATGGCACGTCTATCGCCGGTGTCGCAGGCATGTGCGACCCGACGCCTTCGTATCCTAAGTCCCTGAGCAGCCTGCTTACGTGGGCTCCTGGCCAGTACACCTGCGCTGTGAAGTGCGACCTGTGCGCCTTCGATCCGGACGGCCCGCACTGTGTGGCGGCGTGCCCCACCAAGGCGCTGACCGTCATGGGCGGCGCGGCCGATCGCGAGCTCGACGAGGCCAAGCGCCTGCGCTCGATCGAAAACGGTCCGGCTGTCGACGTCACCGCTGTGGCCCAGGGCCTGTCCGAGAAAGCAGAAGGGAGCGTAAACAATGGATAGCATGACGCTGTTTATCGCATCGCTTGCCGTCTCGTGCATCGGTGCGCTCGCCTCGGTTCTGCTGATCAAGGCCGATAACGCCGCCAAAACCGCCGGCTGCCTTATCGGCGCCGTCGCGGCCGTGCTGTCGTTCATCGCGGGCCTCGAGGCCGTGCTTGGCGACGTTTCGTCCCTCAACACGGTCTTCTTCTTCCCGTTCGCCCGTCTCGAGCTCTTGCTCAACGGCCTTGCGGGCCTGATCGTGGTCCTCATCTCGATTCTCGCCTTTGCGGGCTTCATCTACGGTCTGTCCTACTTCGACGAGTACCCGGGCAAGGTCGGGCGCGCCGGCTTCTTTATGAACACCTTCGTCGCCTCGATGATGCTCGTCATCACCGCCGACAACGTGTTCTGGTTCCTGGTCGCCTTTGAGCTCATGTCCCTTACGAGCTACTTCCTTGTCGTTATCGAGGAGAACAAGAACTCCATTAGGGGCGGTTGGCTCTACTTCGTCATCGCGCACGTGGGCTTCGTTCTCATCATGGCGAGCTTCCTGCTCATGACCAACGGCGTGGGCGGTTCCTTCAGCTTCAGTGATTTCCGTACGCATGACTTTGGACCCGCCGTCTCCTCCGCGTGCTTCGTCCTCGCGTTCTTCGGATTTGGCGCGAAGGCCGGTATCATCCCGCTGCACTCCTGGCTGCCCCAGGCGCACCCCGAGGCGCCGTCCAACGTGTCCGCCCTCATGTCCGGCGGCATGATCAAGATCGGCATCCTGGGAATCCTCAAGGTCGGTCTCGACCTGCTCGCGGGTTCGGGCGTCCAGCTCTGGTGGGGCCTCATGGTCCTGGTCTTCGGATCCATCTCGTCGGTCCTGGGTGTCGTCTACGCCCTCCACGAGCACGACATCAAGCGCCTGCTTGCCTATCACTCCGTCGAGAACATCGGCATCATCTTGCTCGGTGTCGGCGCGTCCATGACGGCGCACGCCCTGGGCAACGACGTCATCGCGACGATCGCGCTCATGGCCGCCCTCTACCACACGCTCAACCACGCCATGTTCAAGGGCGAGCTGTTCCTCGGCGCGGGCTCCCTGCTCTATGCCACGGGTACGCGCAACATGGAGAAGATGGGCGGTCTGTTCCGCCGCATGCCGGTCACGGCCGTCTGCTTCCTCATCGGTGCCCTTGCCATCTCGGCCATCCCGCCGCTCAACGGCTTCGTTTCCGAGTGGTTCACCTACCAGTCCCTGTTCAACATCTCGACGCTCTCCGACCCGGTCGTCATGGTGTTCGCCGTCGCCTCCGCGGCCGCCCTCGCCATCACCGGTGCCCTGGCCGTCACGTGCTTCGTGAAGGCCTACGGCGTCTCGTTCGCGAGCAGCCCTCGTTCCCAGGAGGCCGCGAACGCCAAGGAGTCCCCGGCTCCGATGTTGTTCTCGCAGATGCTCCTCGCGGCCATCTGCGTGGTACTGGGAATCGGCTCCCCGGTCATCGCCCCGGTTCTGGGCGACGTCGCCCAGAGCGTGCTTGCCGGCTCCGCCGTCACAGCCACCTCGGGCGTGTCTCTCGTGAACGAGATTTCCGGTGCCGCCACCTCCACCCCCGCGATCGCCATCGCGCTCGTGGTCCTCACCGGCCTCGCGTTCGCGCTGAGGTCCTGCCTCGGCGCCAAGGCCCCCGCTAAGAAGACCGACCCTTGGGCGTGCGGCTACGAGCCCAACGAGCACATGCCCGTCGTCGCCACGAGCTTCGCGTCCGACGTCGAACTCTTCATGGGCCCGCTCTACACCCTGCGCGAGGTATGCACCAAGATCTGCTGGTCCATCGCGCACGTGTTCCAGAAGCTCACCGGTGTCGCCCAGGGCGTCGAGCCCCTGCCCGACCGTTTCCTGGTCGATGCACCGAGCGAGGGTGCCGACAAGCTGGCCGGCCTCGCCTCCAAGATCGAGGGCGGCAACTACTCCGTATACATCTGCTACATCGTCGCGGCGCTCGTGGTCTTCCTCGTGCTCGCCGTGGTCATGGTCTAGAGAGGGGAGAGGATATTATGAACATCGTTCTTGCGATGGCGCAGGGCCTCGTGGTCATGCTGGTCGCGCCCTTCTTCTCCGGCCTCGCCCGTGTGATTCGCGCGAAGATGCACAATCGCCGCGGTCCGTCCATCCTTCAGGATTACCGGGACCTCGCGAAGCTCATGGCGCGTCCCGAGTCCGTGAGTTCCGACTCGAGCTTCGTGCTGCGCATCATGCCGCCGCTGTTCCTCGCGGTGTCGTTTATGCTCGCCATGGGCCTGCCCATGTTCACGCTCCAGAGCCCCATGCCCGTCTTTGGTGACGCCATCACCATCATGTACGCGCTCGCGCTGTCCCGCTTCTTCTTCGCGCTGTCCGGCGTGGATTCCTCCAACGCCTACGCGGGCTTCGGCGGTATCCGCGAGCTCCTCATGAGCGTGCTCATCGAGCCGTCCATGCTCATCGCGCTGTTCACCGTCGCCATCGTGTGCGGCTCCACGGACATTGCGACCATGGGTCAGCACATCGTTACGGGCAACGTCTCGAGCGTCGTCGCCGTTATCCTCGCCGGCGTCGCCTTCGCGGCCGCCTGTTACATGGAGCTCGGCAAGCTTCCGTTCGATCAGGCCGAAGCCGAGCAGGAGCTCCAGGAGGGCCCGCTCGCCGAGCTCTCCGGCCCGTCCCTGGCCATGATGAAGCTCGCCATGGGCATGAAGCAGGTCGTGGTCGTCGCTTGGTTCACCTCCATCTTCATCCCCTGGGGAGAGCCCGCGACCATCGGCGTCACCGCTCTCGTGGGCGCCGTCGTCTTCCTCGTCAAGTGCCTGGTCGATTTCGTCGTCTGCGGCGTGCTCGAGAACTCCGTTTCCCGTTCGCGCTTCAAGGTGCTCGGTAACCAGACCTGGGCCGTCGTCGGCATCGCGGTCCTCGCGTTCGTCTTCGTCGTCGTAGGCGTGTAGGGAGAAGGGAGAAACTATGTCAATCGAATCGAGCTTGTCCCTCTTTGCCATGGTGGCGATCGCCGTCCCCATGCTGGGCTCCCTGCTCATCGTCATGCTGCCGCGTCCCTACGCTAAATGGATCTGCGCCTTTGCCGGCGGCATCGCCACGGTCGCTTCCGTTGGCTTGGCCGCGACGTTTGCCGGAAACGGCATGAACGCGGTCGATGTAACCTGGGCGAGTATGGGCCAGACCTTGGTCATGGGCTTCATATTCGACCGGATGAGCACGCTGCTCGCACCCGCGTTCGTCGCTATCGGCCTGCTCGTCGTCATCTATTCGTTCCCGTACATGAGCGATAAGAATAAGGAGCATCCCGACGCGCCCCGTCGTCGCTTCTACGTGTACTTCTCCACGTTCATCGGCGCCATGGCCGGTCTCGCCTACAGCTCCACCATCGTCGGCCAGCTCGTTTTCTTCGAGATCACCGGTGTGTGCTCCTGGGGCCTCATCAGCTACTACATGACGCCCACGGCCAAGAAGGCCGGTATGAAGGCGCTCATCATCACCCATATCGGCGCTCTGGGACTCTACATCGGCGCGGCCTTCCTGTTCGCCGGAACCGGCACGTTCGCGCTGAGCGCGATCTCCCAGCTCGATTCCGGTATGAAGACCGTCGTGCTGCTGCTCATCCTGTTCGCTGCTTGGGCCAAGTCCGCCCAGTTCCCGCTCTACATGTGGCTGCCCTCCGCAATGGAGGCCCCCACGCCCGTTTCCGCCTACCTTCATGGCGCGTCCATGGTTAAGGTCGGCGTGTGCGTGTTCGCCCGCGCTCTTGCGAGCGCCGGCGATATCCCCGAGATCGTCGGTTGGGTCGCCATCATCGACGCCGTCGTGACCATGCTCTTCGGCTTCCTCATGTACCTGCCCCAGAAGGATATGAAGCGCCTGCTCGCCTTCTCGACGATCGCGCAGCTCGCCTACGTGTTCTTTGGCCTGGGCCTCTCCGTGTTCGGAAGCCAGATGGCGTTTAACGGCGCCGTCGAGCACATCTTCAACCACGCGTTCACCAAGACCCTGTTCTTCCTCATCGCTGGCTCTCTCAGCTTTACGCTGGGAACCCGTATGCTGCCCAAGATCCAGGGCCTCATGATGAAGTACCCGGTCACGGGCGTGGGCTTTGCGGTCGCCGCGACCGCTATCGCCGGCGTGCCCCCCATGAGCACGTTCTTTTCCAAGTTCCAGATCATTTCCGGTGGCTTCGCGGTTGGTGCTACCAACACGGTCATCTTTGTCCTCGTGTGCGTCATGGTCGTCGAGACCGTCGCCACCTTCGCATGGTTCCTGCGTTGGATGGGTAAGGTCCTGCCCGGTGAGCCGAGCGAGACCGTGGCCGCCGGCCAGCCCCTTCCGCGCGCCATGGCGTTCGTGTTCGTCGTCCTCATGATCATGGTCGTCGTCGCCGGTCCTCTGTCCTCTAGTTGGATGGGTTAGGAGGTAGGACATGGGTTATTCGTTAGTCAATATCCTGGGCGGTCTTCTGATCGTGACCTCCACCATGGTGGTCGTCTCGAAGACCATCCCGTCCGCCATCAAGTGGTACGCGATCCAGTCGGTTGTCCTGGTGGGCGTGCTGCTCACCCTGGGCCTCACCACCGGTGCCACCGAGCTTCTCATGTGGGCCGCGTCGGCCTTCGTCACCAAGGTGATCCTCGTTCCGTTCATTCTCAACCGTGCCTACAAGAAGATGGGTTCGCCTGCCGATAGCACGCTGACCTCCTCCATCAAGCCGGCCTGGACCATCATCCTCACCGGTCTGGAGGTGGCCGTCTGCTTCGCGGTGGTCACGCGCCTGAGCCTGCCCACCGCCGAGGTGGCCACTCCGGCCCTCGCCATCAGCTTCGCGCACTTCTTCGTCGGCCTCACGTGCATCATCTCCCAGCGCAACATCCTCAAGCAGATCTTCGGGTACTGCCTTATGGAGAACGGTAGCCACGTGACGCTCGCTCTGCTCGCGCCCACGGCCCCCGAGATCATCGAGATCGGCATCGCCACCGACGCCATCTTCGCCGTCATCATCATGTCCGCCGTCGTCGTGAGGATTTGGAACGACACCAAGTCGCTCGACTCCCACGACCTGACCGAATTGAAGGGGTAGGCCATGGATGTTTCAATGCTGACGGTCGCCCTGCTCGCTTGTCCTCTCGTGTTCTCCCTGATTATGGCTGCGCTCCCCAAGACGACGTCCTACAACGTCTTCGCGGGGCTCAACACCATCTCCGTCGCGGCGACCCTTGTCCTTTCGGTCGTCACCGCGGGAACCATGCTCTCGAGCGGGCAGAATATCGACGCTTTGGGCCTGTGGCTCCATCTCGATTCGCTCTCGTCGATCTTCGTCCTTCTGGTAGGCATCATCGGGTTCATCACCGGCGTGTACTCCATCTCCTATATCAAGATCGATATCGAGGAGAAGACCATGCCGGCCGAGCGCACCAAGCAGTACTACGCGCTGTTCAGCCTGTTCGTCTTCACGATGCTGCTCGCCTGCCTGTCCAACAACATCATCCTCACCTGGGCGGCGGTCGAGGCCACTACGCTGTCGACCGTGTTCCTCGTGGGCATCTACAAGAACAAGCAGGCGCTCGAGGCGTCTTGGAAGTACGCGATGGTCTGCACCGCCGGTGTGGCCTTCGGCCTGTTCGGCACGCTGCTCATCTACGCGAACGCCGCCGATATCATGCCCAACGCGCATGAGGCCGCCTTCCTCACCTCCATCATGCCCTACGCCGACCAGTTCGACCCGATGCTCGTGCGCCTCGCGTTCGCGTTCATCGTCATCGGCTTCGGCACCAAGGCGGGCCTGTTCCCCATGCACACCTGGCTGCCCGACGCGCACTCCCAGGCTCCGAGCCCGGTCTCCGCGCTGCTCTCGGGCGTGCTGCTCAAGTGCGCCATGCTGGTGATCATCCGCTTCTACTCCCTGTCCATCATCACGGTGGGCGACACCTATCCGCGAACGCTCCTGCTCATCCTGGGCACGCTGTCCATCCTGGTGGCTGCCCTGTGCATCTTCAAGCAGGACGATATCAAGCGCCGCTTCGCGTACTCCTCCGTCGACAACGTCGGCGTGGTCGCGCTGTGCCTGGGTATCGGTGGCCCGCTCGGTATCGCCGCCTGCCTGCTGCACTGCATCTTCCACGGCTTCACGAAGGCGCTCGCCTTCTGCATGGCCGGTAACATCCAGCACATCTACCACACCCGCGACCTGAACAAGATCAAGGGCGTCGTCGAGATCGCTCCCGTCACGGCAGCGCTCACCATCATCGCCCTGCTCGCGCTCGCCGCCTTCCCGCCGTTCGCCCTGTTCATCTCCGAGTTCCTCACCTTCGTGGCCGGCGTTCAGTCCGGTCCCATCTGGGTGGTCGTGCTCGTGGCCATCGGCCTCACCGGCGTGTACTTCGCCCTTACCGGCATCGCGCTCAAGTCCATCTTCGGCAAGGCGCCCGAGGGCATGAAGCGCCACGAGGTGCCCGCCCTCATGATCATCCCCGAGATCGCCCTCGCGATCGTGGTCATGTGGTTCGGTATCGCCACCCCGGTCGCCATCACGAGCGGCGTCGAGGATGCAACGTCCGTCGTTTTGAACCAGAGCGTCGAAGAGCTCCACGAGGCCCCTCTCTACCGCATGGTGTTCAGTTCCCAGACCAAGACAAGTGAGGTGAATTAGCACCATGGCAGAACCTGAAAAGAAGGACTACGCTCGTCGCTGCGAAAGCCACGTCGAGGCCCTGCGCGCTGCAGTGCCGGGCGCTATCGAGAAGGTCGAATGGCAGTGCGAGGACCAGCTGACGATCACCGTCAAGCAGGACAAGCTGCCCGAGGCCGTCCACTACCTGTATTACGAGCGCTACGGCTGGATTCCTGTGATTGTCGGCAACGACGAGCGCAGCCTGTGCGGCCGTTACGCCGTGTACTACGTCATCTCCATGGAGGGGGAGGACCCCGGCTGGGTGACCGTGCGCACCGAGGTCGATCCCGCCAAGATGACGTTCCCGTCCGTGACGCCGTTCGTCCCCGCCTGCGTGTGGGGCGAGCGCGAGCTGCGCGACATGTTCGGCCTGATCCCCGAGGGTCTGCCCGATCGTCGTCGCCTGGTGCTGCCTGATGACTGGCCCAGCGGCCTGTACCCGCTGCGCAAGGACTCCATGGACTACCGTTTCCGTCCCGCTCCCGCGAGCGACATGGAAAACTACGAGTTCTTGGCCGATACCAAGGGCAAGGAGACGACGCTCGTCCCCATGGGCCCGTTGCACATTACCTCCGACGAGCCCGGCCACTTCCGCCTGTTCGTCGAGGGCGAGACGATCGTCGACGCCGACTACCGTCTGTTCTACGTGCACCGCGGTATGGAGAAGGTCGCCGAGACGCGCCTGAACTATGACGCCGTGACGTTCCTCGCCGACCGCATCTGCGGCATCTGCGGCTGCGCCCACTCGGTGGCCTATGCCGAGGCCGTCGAGCGCGCCCAGGGCATCCATGTCCCGCCGCGCGCCCAGTACATCCGCGCCATCATGCTCGAGGTCGAGCGCCTGCACTCGCATCTGCTCAACATTGGCCTGGCGTCGCACTACACGGGCTTCGACTCCGGCTTCCAGCAGTTCTTCCGCGTCCGCGAGAAGTCCATGGACCTGGCCGAGAAGCTCTCCGGTCACCGCAAGACCTACGGTCTCAATGTGATCGGTGGCGTGCGTCGCGATATCCTGGCCGAGCAGAAGCTTTCCACGCTCACGACCATCCACCAGCTGCGCTCCGAGGTTCAGGAGCTCGTCGACGTCTTGCTCTCCACGCCCAACTTTATTGAGCGTACGAGTGGCATCGGCATCTTGGACCGCAAGATCGCACGCGACTTCTCGCCGGTTGGCCCGCTCATGCGTGGCTCGGGTTATGCCCGCGACGTGCGCTTTGACCATCCCTTCGACGGCTACGCCGATCCGGATATTCAGAAGATGCATGCCGCCACGGCCGACACCTGCGATGCCTTCGGTCGTACCGCCGTCCGCATTCAGGAGGTCTACGATTCGATCGACATGATCGAGACCATGCTCGAGAACTGCCCGTCGGGCCCCATCCTCACCACGGATTGGGAGTACACCCCGCACAAGTACGCCATCGGCGCCACCGAGGCGCCGCGCGGCGAGGATGTGCACTGGGCGATGCTCGGCAACAACCAGAAGTGCTACCGCTGGCGCGCCAAGGCCGCCACGTACAGCAACTGGCCGGTCCTGCGCTACATGTTCCGCGGCAACACCGTGGGCGACGCGGCGCTGATCGTCGGCTCGCTCGACCCGTGCTACTCCTGCACCGACCGCGTGACGGTGACCGATGTCGCCGCCAAGCGCGACCACGTGCTCGACAAGGAGCAGTTCGAGAACGTCTGGCGCGACAAGTCGCCGCTTGCGGGCGAGGGCACCATGGCCGCTCCGCTCGATGAGGAGGCGCTCTAATATGCTGAAGCTTTGGAAGGTCAACGCCAAGGCCGGCGACGCAACGGTCAAGTACCCGTTTGCGCCGTTCCCCACCAACAAGGACATGCGCGGCAAGCCCGAGCACAATGCCGAGCTCTGCATCGCCTGCGGTGCCTGCGGCGTGGCGTGCCCGGCCGATGCCATTCGCATGGACACCGACCTTGCGGCCGATACCATCACCTGGTCGATCGACTACGGCCGCTGCATCTTCTGCGGCCGCTGCGAGGAAGCCTGCCCCATGGAGGCCATCAAGCTCACCGAGGAGTTTGAGCTGGCCGTCATGAGCAAGGACGACCTCACCAGCAAGAGCGTCTATACGCTCGAGCACTGCTCGCG
>CATXJW010000043.1 GCA_958370325.1 uncultured Collinsella sp.
CAGCGTGTAGATGAGGCTCGCCGTCTGCGAGAACGCGATGATGAACAGCGACGCCTGCGCGGCGGGCTTGCTCTCCATGGCGAAGAAGAAGACGAGGATGGCCAGGTTGAAGGGGCCGCCGCCGATGCCGAGGAAGGACCAGCACGCCCCGGCGCAGAACCCTATGAGCGCCTGCGCCCACGCATTCTCGAGCTTGAGGCCCTTGATGCGCGCCTTGTTGAGCGTGTAGGCCAGCACGAGGACGGCGAGCACGATGAGCACGGCGGCCTGGACCGCGCCGACGAGCTCGGCGTCGGGGAACACGGACCCCAGCCGGTTGAACAACATCTTGCCGATCACGCCGCCCACCGCGGAGCTGACGGCGATGGGCGACATCGCCCGCGCGTCGATATCAGACTGCCCGCTCGCCGCGTTCTGCGCGAGCGTGGAGAGCGACATGATGAGCACCGACATGCTCGAGAGGAAGCTCACCGTGCTCACGCTCATGACGTTCATCGCGTCGACCACGGGCTTGATGATCACGCCGCCGCCGATGCCACAGAGCGGCCCCAGAAGCGACGCCAGGAAGCATACCGCGAAGACCAAGATGTATTGAGGACCCATCCGAACAAGCTCCTATCGATCGAGCAACACCCTATGCAACGAATTGCAAGCGTTCGTATCATTCAAAACCGCAGCGTATGGTTGTGGACTTTTACATATCTCGAACGCTGCTGCGCGATATGTCCCTATTTACGCCGCTCATGCGGAGCACCGTTGCGCCAAGGGCTAGGCGTCCCCGCCAATCTGCCTGCCGAGTCCATCAATGGCCCGCGCACCGTCTCGACACGCCGCTAGTAGTTAGCGAAGTAATCCTGGTTGAAGATGCACGCGTAGACGACGTCGAGCAGCAGCGCGGTGGAAACGCTCATGGCGAAGTGCCCGATGTTGTCCTCGCGGTGCATCCGGACAGGAAGTTGATGGTCGCCACGTCGGCGACACCCACGGCGTCCATCACGGGCTTAATGATGATGCCCCGCCGACACCGCAGATGGCACTGATGGTAGAGGCGAAAAACGCAATGGCGAATACGATTGCTAGCATATGAAGCGCCTAGACTCTTCCCTACTTGTCAGGCATGGCTGCTGCGAGCGTCCGCTCAGCGCGCTCGCAATAGGACGCGGCGCGCCCCTCGTCACCCTTGTTCTCGTACTGAACCGAGAGCATCTGGCAGAGCAGGGCCTCTTCCATGCCAGCCGCCTCCGACAACGCGCGCTCCATCTCGTCGATATAGGCATACGAGCCCTTGAGGAAGACGTCATAGGTGCGACGGTCGGCACGCGCAGCCTCGCGATCACCGTGCTCCTCGAGGTAGGAGAGCACCTCGCGTGCGTGGGGCTCATCCCCGATCTCCACGTAGAAGGAGAACGCCTTTGCCGCCAGCGCGAGTGTCTGCTCCTCGCTCATCTTGAGCGAACCCATCTCGCGGATGATGCGCTCGGATGCCTCGACGTCATCCATGGCAAGAGCTGCGTTCAAGCGCATGAAAAGCACGTTGTACTTGGGGTACAGCACGCTAGTGAGCGGGCGGTTCAGGACCTTGAGGTAGTTGTTGAGGTCGCCCTCGCGCAGATACGCCTCGAGCTTGGCGAAGGTTGTGCGCTTTTGGACCTCCATGTAAATGGTGAACCCGACCGCAACCACTACGACCACAATGCCGATCGTCTTCATATCCATGGATAGGCCTTTCTCTTAACGTTGGAGGCGCGAGGGCCGGGGGCGCTCAAGCATAACGGCGGGCGCACGTCCCGCCACCAACTCGCCGTCACGAACATATCCCTCTTCGCGACCAGCGAGCTCCTCAATCAGGCAGGCACGGAGCACGGCGATGCGCGCGGCGCGCTCCGGAGCGTCGATGAGGTCGTGCTCCTCACGCGGATCGGCGTCCAGGTCGAAATACTGCTCCACCCCGGTCCGTGTGAACCAGATGTACTTGTCATGCGGGGTCACGATCCACTGGTTGGACTGCTCGCGGCTGCCGCTGTGCTCGCCGTGCAGGTATGCACGGTTCAGCGGCGCGGCGCCGGTAAGCTCGCCCATGAGCGAGGCGCCCTCCACGCCCTCGGGCACGGGCAGGTCGCACGCCTCGAGGATGGTGGGCATAAGGTCCATGAGTTCCACCGTGCTCTCGCTCACGCCGCGAACGCGCTCGCCGCCCGGCACATCGACGTTTTTGCCCACGTGCACGATGAAGGGGATGCGCGCGGAGCCCTCGTAGGGCAACACCTTGCGAAAGAGACTGTGGTCAAAGAGCATCTCGCCGTGGTCGGAGCAGAACACGATCACGGTGTCGTGGTAGGTCTCGTCGTTCTCGAGCGCCGTGATGAGCCGGCCGATCTGGTGGTCCATATGTGTGATGCAGGCATAATAGCCCGCCATGGCCTCGCGGCGCAGCTCGGCGTCGCGGCAGCCGTGCACGCTGTCCAAGATCATGCCATCGCGCTCGGTGGCATCGGCGTCATCCCAATCGCCAGCGGCAGGCGCGCGCAGCTCCATGTCGCGGTACAGATCGAAGTAGGTCTGCGGCGCGTCGAAAGGCGGGTGGGGCCGCACGAAGCTCGTCATGAGGAAGAACGGGCGCGTGCGATCGCGGGTCTCCAAAAAGCGGATGGACTCGTCCACCACCCAGTTGGTGGGGTGCAGGCGCTCCTCGTAGGCCCAGGGATGGGTGATCCAGGAGTTGTTCTCAACGCCCGAACCGTTCACGTCGGCGAATTCGCCCAGTTCATTTTTGAGGAAGCGCATGTAGTCGTCGGAGACGTTCTGGTGCATCCAGTACGGCAGGTTCGCCTTGCGGTAGTGGCCGATGTAGCCGTCATGCAGGCGCATGTGCTCGAAGCCGCAGCCCAAACGCGGCGGATGCACGTGCATCTTGCCTACCACGGCGGTCTGGTAGCCGCCGTCGCGCATCTCCTGCGCGAGCATATGGTCGTACTCCCACGCGATACCGTCCTGGTAACCCACGCGGCCCGTGCCCGCGGGCGTCTTGCCGCAAAAGAGGGCGGCGCGCGCCGGGATGCAACTCGGGCAGGCGGAGTAGGCGTTCTCGAACAGCATGCCGTCGGCGGCGAGCGTGTCCAAGTAGGGCGTCTGCACGTCCGGATGGCCGTCGATACCCAGGCAGTCGCCGCGCATCTGGTCGCACATGATAAGGAGAACGTTGGGTTGCTGGGGCATAGGGAACTCCAAACTCACGGGAACGGGATGAAGATTGAGTGGTCAAGGCGGGAGGGGCGCAGAGCCCCACACAACTACGACGAGGCAAAACCCGGGCAGGATCAGCGCCGCGTGAACATGCGAGCCACGCGCTGCAGGCCGGGATAGGCGTACTCCAAAAACTCACGCAGCCCGCAGTAGCCCGCATCGTAATAGGCGATGTTCAGGCGCTTGCAGTTGCGATGGCAAATGCCCTCAAAGGGGCAATCGGCGCACCGCGCGCAATCGCGACGCGGCTCGTTCAAAAACATGCGCATGGTCTCACAGGTCGCCATTGCCTCAAGGGAATCGACGCGAATATCGCCCACGCGGTACTCATCCAGCGCATAGAAGTCGCACGGATACACCGAACCGTCGCTTTCCACCACGAACTGCGGAGCGCAGCGGCCGAGCATACCGCACTGCGACGGAAACTGCCCGAGCGCCATCTGCATGACGTTCTCGAACAGCCAGATGCTCACATAGCGCCCAGCACCGAGCTCGCGCCACCACAAGTCGAACAAGCGGCGGTAGAACGAGGAGAAGGCACGCGGGTCGAGCGAGAACGTGTCCCGCTCATCGTCGAGGCCCGGCAGGCACGGGATGAACTGGATATGGGTGATCTTCTCCTGCTTGATGAAGGAGAAGACGCGCTGTGGATGCGCCGCCATCTGCGAGGTGAGGACCGAGAGTATGTTGACGTCCACGCCGCGCTCGCGCAGCAGGCGAACGCCGCTCATGACGCGCGCGTACGTAGCGGCACCGTGCGCATCGGGACGCATCGAATCGTGCAGGTCGCGATAAGCGTCAACCGAGACTCCGATGAGGAACCCGTGCTCGCGGAAGAACTCGGCCCATTCCTCTTCGATCAGGTAGCCGTTGGTCTGCAACGCCCAGCTCACCCGCTGGTTCTCACGGCGCTCCTCCACCCGCGCGACGAACGAATGGAAGAAGTCAAGGCCGGCCAGGGTGGGCTCGCCGCCCTGGAAGGCGAAAGAAATGTGCGCATCACTCGCCACGGCGAGTGCACGGTCGATGATGGCACTTGCCACGTCTTCGCCCATGACGCGGGCGCTCCGCTCCTCGCGATGAGCAGCGACATCGCAGTAAAAGCAGTACCTGCACCGCATGTTGCAAGCACTCGATGCCGGTTTTATCAAAAAGCCAATATGCTTCGCGCACATGGCACATACCCCCCTTCGCACAGGCTAGCCCTCACTCATCGGGCCGGAAACCACCTCCTTACCCGAGGCGGCGCATCCGGCCCGCACAATCACCGCATGAATCTTAGGCCAAGCCCAGGCGCTCCTTTTGCTCGGCCGGGGACTCATGCTCCTCCAGGCCGCGCAGCAGCAGGTCAATCATGCGCTGTTCGGCGTGGTCGTCCTTGCCGGCGAGATTATTAACCTGGCCGTAGTCACTCTCAAGGTCGAACAGCATCGTCTGCTCGACCTCGGCGAGCGGCGTGGCTCCCTCGATCTGGGCCGGCTTCTTACAGGGGATCTTGAACAGCGGGTACTTGGTGCGTTTGAAGTAGCGGCCACACTCAATCTCCTCCGGGCAGTCCGAACCCATCTTTTTGCGGATGGTGTGCGGCAGTGCGGTGTACTCGAAGCACGGCTGGTTGCCGGCGACCGGCGCGCGGAAGTAGGTGTAGCGGCCGTCGGTGACGTTGACGGTCATGGCGTGCACGCCGTACAGGGCGTAGCCACGCGTGGGCGCGTCAGCATCCGTCATGAGCGGCACGAGGGAGGTGCCGCACACATCTGCGGGAATCTCGCAGCCGTGGGCCTCAAGCACCGTGGGCATGATGTCGATTGCCTGAGTGAGCTGGCGGGCATGCTCGCCGGCGCGGGCGTTACCCGGGAAGTGCACAATGAACGGCAGATGCGCGAGCTCGTTATACAGGTGCATGTAGTTTTTGCCCATGTAGTCGCGCTCGCCCAGGAAATAGCCGTGGTCGGTGGTGACCATGACCATGGTATCGTCCAGCATCCCGCGCTCCTCGAGCTTGTCGATGAGCCTACCAAACCAGCGGTCGGTCATGGTGACGAGGGCCTTGTAGCGGCGCTGCAGGTAGTCCTCCGCGCCCTTGTTGACGTCGGTGGCGGAGACGCGCTTGTACTCAGGAATCTCGAAGTAGTCGCGGTCGAGCTCGCCAGTGCCGCCGTACATCTCCATGTACTTGTCGGGCACATCGAAGGGCTCGTGCGGGTCGAAGGCCTCAACCATAAGGAAGAAGTCGTCGGCCCCAGCATTGCCGTCGATCCAGTCGCAGGCGGACTGGAAGGTCTTGGGGCTCGGCATGTCCTCTTCGTTGGGCCAGAGCTGACGGTTCTTCTGGTACTGCTCGCGCACGCGCCCGTAGAAGGTCTCGGGCATGTTATTCGGCTCATCGATGCGGCTGACCCACGGGTCGCCCTCCTGGCCGCGGTAGTAATCCCAGGTGTTGAACTCCTGGAGGTAGCCCTCGCCACCGGTGCGTAGGTAGTGGCAGTGGTCGGTGGTGATGTGGCAGAAGTTGCCGTTCGCGCGCAGGCAGGCCGGCAGCGTCACATCGAAGGGCTCGATGGGGCCCCAGGGGCGCTCGAGGAAGTTGTAGCGACCGGTGAGGATGTCGCGGCGGGCAGGCATGCAGGGAGCCGAGCCGATCCAGTGGTTGTCGAACACGCAGGAACGCTCGGCAAAGGCATCGAGATTGGGGGTCTGGACGTCGGTTGCGGGGTTGTAGCACGACAGGACGTCGCGACGCAGAGTATCCATGAGCACGAGGACGGTTCTCATTGGCATCCTTTCGATAGTTGGATTTGCCAGATGGCGATACGCCAAAGGCACATGGGCATAATGGAGCGCACCCCGATCGCGCACGATGGAGAGCACATGAGACAACGAGGCCCGCGCCCGGCATGCGGGGCGCGGGCATCAAACGATTTGCCTTTTGATAAGCTCGCGATTAGGCGAAGATCTTGAACGCCGGGAAGTAGAAACCGATAGCGGCGAACACAAGGGAGAACACAATCAGACCGATGATGATCTGGGCGGAGTTCTTGCCCTGGCCCTTCTTGAGCAGGCGATAGCAGATGAAAGTCAGAACGACAGGCAGCAGGAAGGGCAACACCTTATCGAGCTGGTCCTGGAGCACCAGCGGGTCACCCTCACCGAAGGCGAACTGCACGGCAAGCTTGAGCTTAACGGTCGTGGCGATCAGGCCGCCGGTGACCATGACGCCCAGCACGTTGGCGAGGTTGCCCAGACGGTCGAAGACCTGGACGCCCGCCTTCTCGACGAGCTCCATGCCCATCTCGTAACCCTTGTGCAGGCCGAAGTACTTCAGCGGCCAGTACAGCAGGTTGATGAGCAAGAACATCACGAGCGGACCCACAATGGAGCCGTTGTCGACGCACATAGATGCGCCGATGGAGCCGGCGATCGGGAACCAGGTGAGGTTCAGCAGGGAGTCACCAAGGCCGGCGAAGGGACCCATGAGGGAGGTCTTGATGCCGACGACGGTGTCCTTCTGATCCTCATCCGTGGTCTCCTCCAGGGCGGCGGTGATGCCAAGGATGAAGGGGATCGCGAGCGGGTGGGTGTTGAAGTACTCGAGGTGGCGCTTCATGGCGTTAACGCGCTCCTCCTTGGGGGCGTCCTTGTAGAGCTCCTCGAGGACAGGGGCAAAGCAGTAGGTCAGGGACAGCGACTGCATGCGCTCGTAGTTGTGCGCGAATTGGCAACCCTGGGTGCGCAGCAGGACCTTGTTCAGGGTGGAGTTGGAGATCTTACCCATTAGAGATCGTACTCCTCGTCATCATCGGAGCCGGCGGCAGAGGCGGCGGCAGGGGCGGGTTGATTCTTCTGGCCCTCGGTAATGACGTCCCACACGCCGGCGGCGGCGCAAGCGGCGAGCGCGATGCCCACGGTCGGGACGTTGAGGAAGGCGGCCATGATAAAGCCGAGCAGCAGGAAGATCCACATGTTCTTCTTCATCATCATGGTGAGGAGCATGGCCAGACCGACGGCGGGCATCATGCCACCGGCGGTGGAGAAGCCGGTGAGGACCCACGGAACCTGGTTCTGCAGGAAGGCCATGATGTCCTCGATCACGAAGGAGCCGATGCCCGTGGCGATGAAGACGGGAACGGCGCGGGTCAGGAAGAAGCACAGGGCGCCGGTCCAGAAGAACTTGTTGACGGCGTTGAACTTACCGGACTCGATGGCCTTGTCGGCACCGTGGACAAGCGAGACGTTAGTGGTCATGACCAAGATGTTCAGCTGCTGAACCAAGGTGGCGGTGGGGATGCCGATGGCGACTGCCAGGGCGATGGCGCTGGCGGTGTCGGTGGAACCCATGATGCCCAGGGCGGCACCGACGATGGTGCCGGAGATGACATCCGGCGGAACATAAGCGCCGATGTTGTTGACGCCGAGCCACATGAGCTCCATGGTCGCGCCGATCATGATGGCGGTCGTCATGTCACCGAGGATGATGCCGACGCCGACGGATGCCAGCAGGGGCTTGCGGAAGCCCAGGTGGGGACCGAACTGGTCCCAAGTGCACAGACCCGCCCAGATGGCGAGCAGAAGTGCCTGAAGCATAAGCCTCTCCTTCCCTATTCGCCCATCGTTCCCTCCGATGGGCACGCCCCGGGTTCACATGCCCGGAGATGGTTACTTACTTAGTAGTTCTTGAGGAGCTCGGACACGGGCTCCTTGGAATCGCGCGTGGTGGTCTGCATCCAGCAGTCGACGCCGAGGCCAATGAGCTCCTCGAAGGCGGCCTTTTCCTCGGCGGTGACGGACATGTTCTTGTGCAGGCGATGACGCTGCTCGTTGAAGCGCATGCCGGAGACGTTCAGGTAGTCGAACGGCAAGCCGTTCTCGTGCAGCTTGAGGGCGTCGATGGGGTTGGTGAAGAGCACCATCGTGGCCTTCTTGAGCTCGGTCTTCTTGAGGACCTCAATGAACTTCTCGACACCGAAGACGGAGACCTTGATGTCGGGGGCGGCGAGGCCGGCGACGGACTTCTGGACGGGGTCGTTGGCGACCTTATCCGAGACAATGATTGCCGATTCGATGCCGAAGTCGGGAATCCAAGTGGTGGCGACCTGACCGTGGATCAGGCGGTCATCGATGTCGACGAGTTTGAGTGCCATGATGTTCTCCTTTTCGTTTGCACGTTCCTTCAGTACCGTTTACGAATGCTCTGCTCGATCGAGGCGCCCACTCGGGGGATACGGGTGAGCGCCACTCGAATCGACGGGCTAACGAGCCTAGAGGTCCAAATCGTCCTCGTCTGCCTCCACGGCCGGAGCGGGAGCCTTGATCTCCTGCTGGGCCCCGGCGTGAGCGGCAGTGAGCTGGGCACGGACCGCGTCGGCGGAATCGAGGCCATCGCGGGTGAGCAGGAGCTCGACCGCAACGGGCATGGACAGGCCAGTGTAGGCAACCATGTTCATGCCGTTGAGCAGGCAGCGGGTAGTCACGTTGAATGGGGTGCCGCCGTAGATGTCGCATAGGGTGACGACGAGTTCGCACTCGGCGCTGAGGGTCTCGTAAGCCTCGCGCATCTCGGACTCGAAAGACTCCAGGCTCTTCTCGGCGGTGAGACCAAGAGCGATGACATCAGGCTGCTTGCCCGCAATCATCTCGACGGCGCCGAGGGCGGCCTGAGCGAACTCTCCGTGACTTGCAAGGATGACACCGATACGCATCTTCTGTCCTTTCATACTTATTAATTCTCTTCGTTCTGTTCGTTCTGTTCGTTCTGTTCGTTCTGTTCGTTTATGTTCGTCTATATTTGTTTATTGGTCAAGAGATGATTTTTGGAATGAGCTCTATTTACCTCCTATTTGATGGTTTTTTCCGTGAGCGTTATGTTTTGACCGGTGAAAGGTAATGTGCCTTCGTGAACGGTTTGCGTTTATTTATGTTGTTCGTTTACATTGAAATAAGAACAAACGCTCGATGAGGGAGTCGGCACTCATGAAATCCGAACGCCAGCAGGCCATTCTCGACTTGCTCGATCAACATCATTCGGTATCGGTAAACGAGATATCTAATACCCTATCTGTTTCGGATATGACCATCAGGCGTGACCTGGCCGAGCTTGCCGACAAGGGCCTTCTTGTGCGCGTACACGGAGGGGCTCAGCTTCCACACTCCGCCCACGGAACAGCCCTTTCACGTTTGACCCCGCATGAGGAGAAACGTCGTTTTCAAGTTGATCAGAAACGTGCCGCTGCTATAGCCGCCGCCCAAACCGTCTCAGCCGGCGATACGATCTTTCTCGGTGGAGGCTCCACTCTCGAGCTCATGTGTTCGTATTTGCCCCAGGAGGACATACGCGTCGTCACCAACAGTCTTCCCGTGCTGAACCTGCTAGCCGACAATCCACATATAGATCTATTCTTTGTTGGTGGCATGATGCGTCACGACACGCGAGTTTTCACCATGCCATACAACGGCCGCGGCCCCTACGGTCTATCCGCTCCCAAGGCCTACGTCTCGGCAACCGGTATTTTTGGAAACGAGGTCTTTGGCTCTCGTCCCGATGCAGCCATGGTCCTCTCAGACGCTCTTTCTCGAGCTCAGGAGCGTTATCTTGTTGTAGATGCTGAAAAAGTCGGAAGGCGCGACTTCTGCCTTTTCACCACACTGGAGGATATGACCGCGGCATTCATTAACGAGGACGCAGACCCCCGGACCATCGAGGCCCTCCGCGCCTATACCTCCGTCATTACCGCATAATCCAATTGGCAAGCCATGCTTAAACCCGAACGTCACGAACAATTACTTGAGCTGTGCGCTCAGCGCGGAATGGTCACTGTTGCCCAAGCCGCAACAATCTTTGGTATATCTGAAATGACCGCTCGAAGAGACTTCGATGAGCTCTCGCGACGCGCTGGCGTCATCCGCGAGTACGGTGGCATCCGACTTTCAAGCGGCTCCCCCATTGCCGAAGAGGTCCCGTTTTTTGAAAAGCTCTCAATCCGCTCCCCTGAAAAAGAGCATATCGCACGCACCGCTGTCAACCTCATCAGAGAGCGCGACACCATCTTCCTCGGACCCGGTTCGACTTGCGCTCTCATCGCCCGTGCGCTGCCGCGCATGCGGCTGCGCGTCATCACAAACAGCATCATCGTGCTGAACATGCTCCAGACGCGTAACGATGTGGAGATCTGGGCCCTGGGAGGACAGTATCGCAAACGATCGGGTTCTTTCGTCGGGCCCATCGCCGAAGATGCTCTCGCCCCGCTCGGTATCGACACTTGCTTTATCGGCACCAACGGCGTACTCGCCCAATCCATCTCCTGTTCTAACCTTGAGGAAGGACGCTTACAGGCGCTCGCTTGCGATCGCGCCGCCAAGCGTTACCTTGTCTGCGATTCAAGCAAGATCGGACAGATGGACTTCTTCGGCTTCTTCAATCTCGATCAAATGGACGCACTCATCACCGATGCAAATGTCAACGACAAACAGCGTTCCATGGTTCTCGAATCAACTCGCATCATCGTCGCAGAATAGGCCTGTTTTGATTTAGCTGGACACCACAGCAAAGACCCCGATTCGATAAAGCCGAATCGGGGTCTCATTATTCGCATCAAATCGCAAATAGGTCAGCAGCTACTTCTCAGTGTAGACGCTCTCGCCACCGAGATAGGTCTCGACGAGGGATAGGTCGGGGTTGAGGACGACAACCTCACCCACGTAATCGGAGGTGCCGGCACCGGTGAGCACCACATTGAGGCGACCGTCGCCCATGGCGCGGGCGTCGGCCAGGAACGCCTCGACGGCCTCAAGGTTATCCTTGTAGATGTTCAGCGTGTCAAGCCAAAGCTCGGGAGACGACACGTTGATGCCTGCTTAACTCTGCTCGCTCAGGCTAAAGACTTTGTTGAGGATCGATGATCTGCTGCAAGGTGAACTTACATTGGGACGTGTCGCATTCTTCTTGCGAATCCTCAAAATCAAAGATCATGATGGCGCAGTTGGGGAGCTTTGCTGGGAGTTCGAAGCCCTCTGGGGCGGCGGCTTTGATGAATTGGCGGCTGGCGCTGCCGTGGCTTACTGCCAGGACGGTTTCAACATCATCGGCGCTCATGAGATTAGCGAGCGTGCTTACCATACGCTCTTGCAGCGCCTGACTTCCCTCCCCTCCGAAGGGGATTAAGTCCTCGCCCGGATCCCAGACGTCGGTAGGCAGTGCGTCGTGCGGGCCCCCTTCAAAGGAGCCATAGCAGCGTTCGATGATGCCTTCGCAGGGCTCGACGGCGGCGTCCGGGCCGAGGAGCTCGCCTGCGACGAGCCGAGCCGTGGCCATGGCTCGGCTTAAAGGAGACGAGACTACCTTGTCGGGGGTGACGTCGCGGGCTTTAAGCCATGCGGCGGCCTTTGCGGCCTGCTGACGGCCCAAGTCCGTTAGCGGTGAATCGCAGCGGCCCTGGACGAGCTTTTTGACATTGAACTCCGTCTGACCGTGACGGAGCAGATACAGTTTCTTCATGGTCTCCCCTTTTGCGCGAATGGCCCTAGCGATACAGCCCTACTCGCGTGCCGCGCCGACGTAGTCTTCATCGACCGTAATCTTGGCTATCGACTTGGGATATTCGGACTCCACCTGCTGCGCCAGCGTGCGCCTAAGGTCATCGGCGCCCATCGTTAAATCCGAAGGACGCACGCAGTCAAAAATCACGTTAGTGTGCGTAGGGCCCGGCACGCAGCGCAGGTCGTGGATCGAAATACGGCCGTCGATCTGTTTGGCCATCGCGTTGATGCGGAGGCGCATATCTGCCACCTTTGGATCATCGGTCACGATGGGGTCGTAATGAAGCGTGACGATCATGCCGTCATCTTTCCTAAACGCCTGCTCAATGTTGTCGAGCGTGTCATGACTCTCCAGCGGATCGGCTTCGGCCGCCATCTCGGCATGAGCGCTTGCGAACTTCCTGCCCGGGCCGTAGTCATGGACCATTAAGTCGTGAACGCCCAAAACACCCGGGTAGCTCATGATCTTGTCCCGGATGTGCTTGACCAGTTTTGGATCGGGAGCCTGGCCCAACAGCGGACTCACCGTATCACGAATCAGATCAAACCCGCTCCAGCCAATATAGGCGCCAACGGCAAGTCCAACCCAAGCATCAAGATTTACATGCGTCACCTGCGAAACAATTGCACAGATCAATACGGCACCCGTGGCAAGGACGTCGTTTTTAGAGTCCTGCGCGGTCGCGTGCAGCGTTTCGGACTCAATGCGGTCGCCGAGCTTTTGGTTAAGCGCCGCCATCCACAGCTTTACGACCATCGACAGCACAAGAACCGCAACCAGGGCAAGCGAGAACTCGACGGGTTCGGGATGGATAATTCTCTCTGCCGAGGACTTAACGAGCTCAACGCCGATAAGCAGTACGAGGGCCGCCACGACCAGACCCGAAAGATACTCGTAACGACCATGGCCGTAAGGATGCTCGGGGTCGGCGGGCTTGCTCGCCAGCTTAAAGCCCAAAACGCTCACGATGTTCGAACTGGCATCGGAAAGGTTGTTCATGGCGTCCGCTACGATCGAAACCGAGCCTGACACCACTCCGATAGCACCTTTCGCAGCGCAAAGTGCCACATTGGCGAGAATGCACACCATGCCCGTCAGCGTACCCACGCGCGCACGGTCACCCTGCGCACGACGAACAATCCATTCGACCATCTTTATCAGCCCCCATGGCGTTATCCATATAGATCCATTGCGTAACCGGATTGTAGTGTAGCCACTTTATCCACAAGATACAAAAAGGCCGCAGCCCACATGAGCCACGGCCTTGGACACTTTGTCACATTGCGCGATACTGACCGATCGCTCGGTATTTTTCATAGCGAAGATTGGTGAGCTCATCGGCATCGAGCGCACCCAGCTTGTCGAAAGCCGCGAACGCTGCGGACATCACGGCGTCGGCGATCTCCTCGTGCGACAACCCTTCGTCTTTAACGATGCCATCGATAATGCCCAGCGATAGCAGGTCGGGGGCCGTGAGCTTCAACGCCTCAGCGGCCTCCTCTGCGCGATCGGTGTCCTTCCACAGGATCGATGCGCAGGCCTCGGGGCTTACCACCGAATAGGCAGAGCTCGAGAGCATAAGAATGCGGTCGGCAACAGACAGCGCCAGCGCGCCGCCGGAGCCGCCCTCCCCCGTCACCACGGATACGACCGGCGTCTTAAGACCGCTCATCTCCATGAGGTTTTGGGCGATCGCCTCGCCCTGGCCGCGCTCCTCGGCACCAATGCCGCAAAACGCGCCCGAGGTATCAACCAGACACAGCACCGGACGACCAAACTTTTCGGCTTGACGCATCAGACGCCGTGCTTTGCGGTAGCCCTCGGGATGCGCCATACCAAAGTTGCGGTGCATGCGCTCCTTGGTCGTGGTGCCGCGCTCGATGGCGATAACCGTCACGGGGCGTCCGTCTTTCCAGCCAATACCACCCACCACGGCGGCATCGTCGCCAAAATAACGGTCGCCATGCAGCTCCACAAATCCATCCAGCCCCAGCAAGATCATCTCACCCGCCGTGGCGCGATCTGCCGAGCGAGTCTGTTTGACGATTTCGAGCGCGCTTTTTGGTGCGGCCGAGCGCTTAAACAAGTGTCCCAGCTTTTTGCCGCGACGACCCGTATGCACGATCTCATGCGGTGCCCCCAGGCCGGGCGCGTGCCCTTCGTGCAGCGCCAGCAGCTCGCCTACCGTGAGCGCAATCTCGCCACGCGGAACAACGGCATCGCAAAAGCCGTGCTCCAGCAAAAACTCGGAGCGCTGGAATCCCTTGGGCAGGCGCTTGTGCATGTTCTGCTCGATCACGCGCGGGCCGGCAAATGCCGTCAGGGCATCGGGCTCGGCCAGGATAATGTCGCCCTCCATGGCAAAGCTCGCGGTTACGCCTCCGGTCGTGGGGTCGGTGAGCACCGTGATATACAGGCCGCCCGCCTCGCTGTGGCGCCTAACCGCCGCAGAAATCTTGGCCATCTGCATAAGCGATGTCACGCCCTCTTGCATGCGCGCACCGCCCGAAACGGTAAAGCCGACAACTGGCAATCCCAGCTCGGTCGCACGCTCAAATGTGCGGCAGATCTTCTCGCCCACCACGGAGCCCATCGAGCCCATCATAAAGTTGGCATCCATAAAGAAGAGCGCCGTATCGCAACCGCGGATTTTGCCCCTGCCGCACACAACGGCATCTCGCTCGCCCGAACGCTCGCCCGCGCTCTTGAGCTTGTCGGCATAGCCGGGAAACGGGAGGAAGTCCTCTGACGCCAGTTCGGCATCCCACTCCTCAAAGGTGCCCGCGTCGACCGTCATGTGCATACGGTCGCGCCCGCTCACGCGAAAATGCTTGCCACAACGGGGGCACACCTCGAGGTTGTCGTGCAGGCGTGCCTCATCTATCACGCGGCGGCACTCCGGACACTTGATAAACACGTGGCGCGCGGGAAACTCGGCGCACGACTCGGTCATCGGTCCCTCAAGGACATTGACCGTCTTCGCTTTTCTATTCATCAGCATAGAGATGCCCCATCAGATCGGTG
>CATXJW010000044.1 GCA_958370325.1 uncultured Collinsella sp.
GCGCCTCCACCCAGGCGAACCCGCTCAAGCAGGCTCGCCAGGTGCAGGACGTTCTTTTGCATCACACGATGTCGAGCCCCCGTGGGCTCGTAACGCTGCTCGACCGCAAGCCAGCTAGGCAGCTCGGCTATTGCCATGAGCACCGCTTTCCTTAACCGTCAGCGAGATCAGACGGAATGCGATGGTGAGCACTGCCACGCCAATCACGCCCGAAAGAATATACATGGCAGCCTGACCGGCAAAGCCAAGGCCCTGCTCCTCGGAATAGGCCTGCAGGTAATCACCCGTAGGTAGAGCGTCGGCAAAGGTCGGGGTATCGAGGCCGACCGAAGCCTGCAGGCTGTCATCGCCAGCCTCCTGAACGGCGGTCGCGGCGCCCTCGGCGTCCCACTCACCCCAGGCGTCACCCGTGGCCAGAAGGCCCAGCGGCGTGGCCACCACGAGCACGGCGACCAGGATGAGCGTGGGGACCAGCGAGGTCTTCTTGGCGGCAGCGCCCTCGGCAGCAAGCTGGCCATCGACGGCCTCGGGCCCGACGATAATGCTCGGCGCCGTCTTCTTAATGAAACCGTAGATGGCGGCCGTCGCCACGCCCTCGACCACGCCAGCAACCAACATATGCGGGACCAACATGGCCGGAATAGCCACGGACAGCGGGAAGGGGCAGTACAGCGGAGCGCCCGAAGCGTTGGTGAAGAGCATCGGCTGAATGCCAAACTCGATCGCCGCGCACAGGGCCGCCAGACACAGGCCGACCCAACCGCTCACGATGGCAGAAACCGAGGTGCCCCAGCTCTTGTCGTTCAGACGGCTGTTGAGCGCACGGAACACGATAGCAGCGGTAAACGGCAGCACAAAGGCCATGTTAAAGCAGTTGGCGCCAAACGACAGAACGCCGCCGTCGCCAAACAGCAGCGCCTGCAGCGCCAGCGCAACCGAGACTGCAATGGCCGCGGCCTCGGGGCCCAGCAGCAGCGCAATGAGCGCGCCGCCAACGGCGTGACCAGTGGTGCCGCCGGGCAGCGGCACGTTAAACATCATGAGCAAAAAGGAGAACGCGGCGCAAATGCCCAGGAACGCCATATGCTCGCGATCGAGCGTGGCGCGCACCTTTTTGATGCAGTGAACCCATACGGGCACCATCGCCACCGCCATAACGGCATCGGTCTGCGGGGACAGATAATTATCGGGAATATGCATGAGCCCTCTCAATCAGAACGTTTCGTGTTACGTTTCCAGCAATCCGTAACACCGACTCTGCATACTAACAAAAAGGCGCACCGCCCACAACGCAGCACGCCCTTGCAATACGTACGTTATTAACCCAGGTCCACGCACCGCCCAATAAAGGGCCCATGCACTCCCAGCTTTCCGGTCACCCGGAAGAAGGTGCGGTCCGCTCGCAACAAGGTTAACGCAGGAACCCGCCCCCGAGAGGGGTTTTCTAAGGCAACATCCCGCAGCCGCGAAGCGGCGAGGAAGTTGCCGTGAAAACCCCGCAGGGGGCGGGTTCCGAACGGCAAAGATTACGAGCGAACCTCGCCGCTTACGCCCTTGCATACCTTGGTGACGATCTTCTGGTGCGCCTTCTCGACCTCTTCGCTGGTAAGCGTGTGGTCGTCCGAGCGATACGTGAGCGCGAAGGCCATGGACTTCTTGCCCTTGCCGATGCGGACCGGATCGCGGTAGACATCGAACAGGCGCACGCCCTCGAGCAGCTTGCCGCCGGCACTCGTAATACGACGCTCAAGATCCTCGCAGGTCACAGTGTTGTCGACCACGATAGCAAGGTCGTGCTCAACGGCCGGGTACTGCGAGAACTCACGGTAGTTCTCCTGATTGCGGGCGCCCTTGATCAGCTTGTCCAGATCGAGCTCAAAGGCAACGACGACCTCATCGATGCCCATAGCCTCGCGCGCCTCGGGGTGAATCTCGCCGACCCAGCCCAGCACGGTGCCGCCGGACAGAACCTCAGCCGCACGGCCCGGCTGCAAAAAGGCATAGCCCTCGCCCTCGACGGGACGGAAGCGGACCTTCTCGATGCGCAGCTGGGCGAGCAGCTCCTCGACAATGCCCTTGCCAAAGAAGAAACGCAGCTTGCGGTACTTCATGTTCCAAGACTGCTCGCTCCACTGACCCGAGAGCACACCCGCCACGGACTTGGTCTCCTTGGGCAGGCTGGCGTTCTCGCGACCGTGGAACAAGCTGCCGACCTCGTACAGATGCACGTTAGGCGTGCCGTGGGCCTCGTTGTAGGCCACAGACTGCAGCAGACCCGGCAGCAGCGAGCGGCGCATCTCGGTCTGCTCGGCCACCAGCGGGTTCATGAGCACCACGGGGCAACCGCGGCCCTCGGTGGACATGCCGATCTTCTCTAGGTCGCCCGGGGCGGCAAAGCCAAAGGTCGTGGTCTCGTTGAGGCCGCAGGCGCGCAGGATCTCGCCGACCTTGCGGGTGAGCTTCTGCTCGCGGGTCAGGCCGCCGATGTGGTTCTTGGCAGCCGGGATGGTCGCCGTCACACGGCCCATGCCCCACAGGCGCAGGACCTCCTCGATCAGGTCGATCTCACGTGGCAGGTCGGGACGGAAGCTCGGCGGGGTGACCATAAAGTCCTCGCCGTCGCGCTCGACGGTGCAGCCCAGACGGGCGAGCGAACGCTCGATAAAGTCGGGCTCGATGTCGGCGCCGCAGATGGCGTGCACGCGGGCCAGGCGCAGCTTAATGCTGTCGATGGTCTTGGGCGCGGGGAACACGTCGACATAGCCGGGAGCGACCTCGCCGCCGGCGATCTCCTCGATGAGCGCGCACGTGACGTTGGCGACATCCACGCAGCCGGTCTCATCGACCTGGCGCTCAAAGCGGATGGAGGCGTCGGAGATCAGCGACAGGTCGCGGCTGGTGTGCGAGGTGCGACCGGCGTTGAAGCAGGCGCTCTCGACCATCACGTCGACGGTATCGTCCTCGATCTCGGAATCCATGCCGCCCATAACGCCGGCCAACGCCACGGGGCGCTCGCCGTCAGTGATAAGGCCCATGCCGGCGTCGAGCACGCGCTCCTCGCCGTCGAGCGTCGTGAACTTCTCATCCTGCTGGGCAGCACGAACCACCACGCGACGGTGGCCATCGCGCTCGGCAAAGGTGTCGAGGTCAAAGGCGTGCAGTGGCTGGCCGGTGAGCATCATCACGTAGTTGGTGATGTCGACGATGTTGTTGTGCGGGCGCACGCCCAGGGCGTTGAGGCGCTTGACCATCCAGTCGGGCGACGGGCCGACCTTCACGTTGCGCACGATGCGGGCGACATAGCGGTCGCACAGGCCCTCGTCGGCAATCTCGACCGAAAGCTCGTCGTCGGTCGCGCGGCCGGTCTCGATCTTGATGGCGGGCAGCTCAACGTGGAAATCGCGGTCGAAGATGGCGCCGGTCTCGCGGGCCATGCCGATCATGGACAGGCAGTCGGGACGGTTGGGCGTGATCTCGCAGTCGAGCACGGTGTCGCTCGAGCCCACGTACTCGGCAAACGGCATGCCGCAGGGCGTATCCTCGGGCAGGATCATGATGCCGGAGTGGTCGCCACCCAGGCCGAGCTCGCGCGCAGAGCAGTTCATGCCCATGGACACGACGCCGCGAAGCTTGCTCTTCTTGATCTTGACGTCGCCAGGCAGAACTGCGCCGATCATGGCCGTGACGATGTGGTCGCCGGCCTCGAAGTTCTGCGCGCCGCAGACGATCTGCAGCGGGGCGGGGTTGCCATCGGCGTCGAGGTTCTTGTCGCCCACGTCGACCGAGCACACATACATATGGTCGCTATCGGGGTGCGGGGTCTTGGTGAGCACCTTGGCAGTCACCACGTGGTCGAAGGACTCGCCCACGGTGTCGATCGCCTCGACCTCGGTGCCGGTACGGATATATTCGTCCGAAAGGGTCTTGGGATCCTCCGGAATATCGATCATGGTCTTGAGCCAGTCGTAAGAAACGCGCATCTAACTGGTCTCCTTTCATCTGTAACGCCTGCAATAAACAGACGGAAAACTCCAGCTACGGAGACGGGTTTCCGAGATGCCGCAGATTGCCTTGAAAGAGGAGGGCCGCGTACTTAGGTACGCAACCGACGATTGAAAGGCAAGGTGCGGTGGCTCGGGAAGCCGCCGGGACAGGTCAACTTAAAATTGGTTCAGGAAACGCATATCACCTGTCATGAGCGTTCTGAGGTCGGGCAGGTCGTAGCGCAGGGCCGCGACGCGCTCGGCGCCAATACCAAAGGCGAAGCCGGTGTACTTCTCGGGATCAATGCCGCAGTTGATGAGCACGTTGGGATCGACCATGCCGCAGCCCAGGATCTCGATCCAGCCGCTGTGCTTGCAGAAGTTGCAGCCCTTGCCGCCGCACACGTGGCAGCTCACGTCCACTTCGCAGCTGGGCTCGGTGAAGGGGAAGAAGTGCGGGCGGTAGCGCGTCTTGCGGTCCTCGCCAAACATGCACTTAACAAAGTAGTCGAGCGTGCCCTTAAGGTCGCCAAAGGTGATGCCCTCGTCGACGACCAGGCCCTCGATCTGGTTGAACTGCGGCAGGTGGCAGGCGTCGGCCGTGTCGGGGCGGTAGACGGTGCCCGGGCAGATCATGTAGATGGGCGGCTTTTGCGACTCCATGGTGTGGATCTGCACGCCCGAGGTCTGGGTGCGCAGCAGCACGTCGGACTCGCCGTGGGCGTGGGCCTCGGGGTGCGCGACGCTACCGGGGTTGTTGTCAACCACGTAGAACGTGTCGCGGGCCGAACGGCTCGGGTGATCCATGGGGGCGTTGAGCGCGGTGAAGTTGTAGTAGGAGGTGTCGACCATGGGGCCGGACTCGACGGTATAGCCGATGCCGCAGAAGATGTCCTCGGCCTCCTCGATGATCTGCTTGATCAGGTGCTGGTGACCGATCTGCGGACGGACGCCCGGCAGCGTGATGTCGACGGCGTCGTGCTCCAGTGCGCGCTTGAGGGCGGCGGCCTTCATCTCGGTGTTGCGCTCGTCGAGCATGCCCTCGATCAGCTGGCGCATCTCGTTGGCGCGTTTGCCCATAACGGGGCGATCCTCGGGGGCGAGCTTGCCCATCATGCGCATCAGGCCGGTGATGCGGCCCTTGCGGCCGAGCAGCTCAACGCGCGCAGCCTCGAGCTTGGCGGCGTCGTCGGCGCCTGCGACGAGCTCCTTGGCCTCTTCCTCGAGTTTGACCAGATCATCAATCAGACTCATGTCTTCCCTTTCGTCTCTCGCGCATTCGCTTGCCGGGGCGACCGATGCCACTTGGCGCTGCGAAAACGCGGCCCGGTTCGGTAACAAAAAACCGTCCTCGGGCATGTGCATTGCCCAAGGACGGTTGAATTCCGCGGTACCACCTTGTTTGACCCGGCGGATGTCTGGCCCGCCGCGCCCACTCTGCGCCCCTTATCGCGAGGCTCACGGCTTCCCTACTGGGGCTTCGCCGCCGCTGGCCGCGCGCCCGTTGAGGTTGCTGCTCGGGAGTGAACGCTTGGCCCTTGCCGCCGCAGGAAGGCTTGCAGCCCATGACCTTCCCTCTCTTGCCGGCGACGCGGCGGGCAAAACCCTCTCCGTCAACGCATTGGGCTATAGGATAACACATTCTGCGAGCATATCGCCGCGTTCCGTTTTGTTCGCGCTGGGTACAAGGCAGGTAGCTGTGCAAACTGGCCGTGCGCCCATCCGTGGCGCTCGGCTCGCGAGATCAAGGATATAGGTATGGGAAAGAAACTCGATAAGAAGGCCAAGGCGGGCAAGAGCATCAAGAAGCTCCGCAAGCTCGAAGGCAAGCTGTGGACTCGCGAGTACCTGCTCAAGATTGCCGAGTTCGATGGAGCGACGATTGCTCCTGCCAACGGCGCAGCAGCGCGTGCCGACGCCATGGGCACGCTTGCCGGCGAGCATCACAAGCTGCTGACCAGCGAGAAGTCCGTTGAGCTCGTACGCTCGTTAGCGCGCGAGATCGTCGCCGGCGGCAAAATCGACGACCCTCAGCTGCTCGACGAGATCCGTGTGCTCGGCCGCGATCAACGTGAGGCCAGTGCCATCCCCACCGAAGAAGCCGAGGCCTGGACCAGGCTCACCTGCGAGGCGGACGCCGTGTGGCACAAGGCCAAGGCAGCCAACGACTGGGCGAGCTTTGAGACCTATGTGGATAGAATCGTCGCCCAACTTAAGCATCAAGCCGAGCTCATGGACCCCAAGCGCGACCCATACGATGTTTGGCTCGACCAGTACGAGCGCGGCCTTTCCACCAAGAGCTTCGATGCGTTTTGCGATGAGGTCAAGGCCACGGTCGTGCCGCTCGTGCACGCCATCGGCGAGCGCGGCCAGCAGCCGGCTGCCGACTTTTTGCACGCCCACGTGCCCGAGGCTGCCCAGCGCGCCATGAGCTTCGACCTTATGAAGCTTGTCGGCCTGGACCTGGACGACACCACGCTTGCCTTTACCGAGCATCCGTTTAGCGAGGGCTTTGCCGTGGGTGATGCGCGCATCGCGACGCACATCTACGAGGACGACTGCATCTCCAACGTCTACAGCATCATCCACGAGGCGGGGCACACCATGTACGAGCTGGGCGTCAATCCCGCCTATGCGCGCACGTGCTTGGAGGGCGGCACCTCCATGGGCATCCACGAGAGCCAGAGCCGCTTTTTCGAGAACACCGTGGGTCGCAGCCGCGCCTTTATGGGCCCGCTGCTCGAGGTGCTGCGTCGTCACGCGCCCGAGGTCTACGGCGACGTCGACGAAGACACGCTCTACCGCGCCGTGAACATCGCGCAGCCGTCGTTGATCCGCACCGAGGCCGACGAGCTCACCTATCCGCTGCATATTATGGTGCGCTACCAGATCGAGCGCATGCTGTTTGCCGGCGAGGCTACGGCCAAGGACATCCCCGCGCTTTGGAATCGCTTTATGGACGAGTACCTGGGCATTCCCGTTCCCGACGACACGCACGGCTGCCTGCAGGATACGCATTGGAGCGGCGGATCGTTTGGCTACTTCCCCACGTATGCGCTGGGTAGCGCCTACGATGCCATGTTTGTGCCGGCCATGTGCCGCGACGGTGTCGACCTCAATGGCGCCTGTGCGAGCGGCGACCTAGCACCCGTCCGCACCTGGCTGGGCGAGCACATTTGGCAGTGGGGCCGCGCCAAAGACGCGCCGGAGCTCATCAAGGGTGCCTGCGGCATGGACTTTGACGCCCGCTACTACTGCAGCTACCTGCAGGACAAGTTCACCACGCTGTACGAGTTGTAAGGATTGACCAGCACGCCATCGCCAACGCCAACCATGTTGACGCCAATGTCTTGGCAACGTCAGCGAAAACGACCCAAAGCGAGCAAGGTGACGTGAAATGAAAGGGCGCTGACCTTCTGGTCGCGCCCTTGAAATTGAACGTCAGATTGCCGCTTAGGGGCGTTTGCAGCGTCGAGCAGTTACGCGGTTTGGTAAAACCGCGTAACTACAGAGCCTCGAGTGCGTTGGCGATGCGCTTCATAGCGGCATCGGCGAATGCTTGGTCGGGCGCCTCGGCCAGCACGCGGATAACCGACTCGGTTCCGCTCTTGCGCACGAGCACGCGGCCCTCGCCTGCCAGCGCAGCCTCGGCCTCGGCGATGGCGTTCTGCACGCCCATGTTCTCGAGCGCGGCGTCCTTGTCCGCCACGCGCACGGCCACCTGCGCCTGCGGTAGCAGCTTGCACGGAGCCGTGAGCTGCGAGAGCGTCTCGCGCTCGGCGCGGATCACTTCCATCACGCGCAGCGAGGTCATAATGCCGTCGCCCGTGCGCTCGATATCGCCAAAGATCGTATGGCCCGTCTGCTCGCCGCCCAGGCTGTAACCGCCCTCGCGCATCTTGGCATACACGTGACGGTCGCCCACACCGCTGGTCACGGCGCTTAGGCCGGCAAGTTCCAACGACTTGATCAGGCCAAAGTTGCTGGCAATCGTCGGAACCACGGTACCGCCCGAAAGGCGACCGTGCTTGTTCAGGTACACGCCGCACACGTACAGAATCTGGTCGCCATCGACCACGCGGCCGCGCTCGTCCACGGCCAGGCAGCGGTCGGCATCGCCGTCGTAGGCAAAGCCCACGTCCAGGCCCTGCTCCACCACGTGGCGCTGCAGACGCTCCATATGCGTGGAGCCGCAGTCGACGTTGATGTTAAAACCATCGGGCGCGGCATTGATCACGCGCACGTCGGCGCCCAGCGCGTCGAACACCGGCTTGGCCACCGAGGACGCCGAGCCGTTGGCGCAGTCGATGCCGATCTTGACGCCCTGCAGCGAAAAGTTCGCGCTGGCGATGAGCGAGGCAATGTAGCGGTTGCGGCCCTGCATGTAGTCCACCGTGGCGCCGATGTGGTTGCCCGTGGCCAGCGGCACCTCGCTCTTGCCATCGACGTAGTCCTCGATGAGCTCCAGTACGTCCTCGTCCATCTTAAAACCGTCGCTATTGACGAGCTTAATGCCGTTATCGCAAAACGGGTTGTGGCTCGCGCTGATCATGATGCCGCAATCGAAGCAGCCTTCCACGGTCTGATGTGCTACGCCCGGCGTGGGGATCACGTGCAGCATATAGGCGTCCGCACCGCTCGCGACCAGGCCACTCACCAGCGCCGCCTCGAACATATAACTCGAGCGACGCGTGTCCTTACCCACGATGACGCGCGCCTTGCGCTCGCGGTTGGCGCCGTAATACCAGCCCACAAAACGGCCAATCTTATAAGCGTGCTCTACCGTCAGCCCAACGTTGGCCTCACCGCGAAAGCCGTCGGTGCCAAAGTACTTCATGCGCTCTCCTTACAAAATAGGGGCGAACAGATTGCCTGTCCGCCCCAAAATGGTACTCGATTATCTGCGCTACCAGAAAAACCCTACGCCGACGCGCTGTCGCGAGCCGCCTGGCATGTAGGAGTCTGACGCAGCGTAAGCGGCTTGTCCCCCGCCTCGGCCGACGTGGTCAGCGTATACGTGATCGTCGTCGTCTCGCCAGCATGCAGGTCAACGGTGCCCGAATAGAAGGGAATTCCATGCCACGTAGCGGCGCCAAGACCAAACTGGGTGCCCTCAACCGTAAGGTCACTGATGTTGCCGCCCGTCGGGGCAAACAACGAGACATTCAGACGCTCGTCGTCGCGCGCGGCATCGGGCGCGCTCGCCGCGACGTAATCGGGCAGCTTGCCTGCCTCCTCCTGCGTCATGATGTTCGTCAGGGTAACGGTGATGCGATACGAGCACGTGCCGTCGCCGTTCTTGACGCCCTGGCCAATCTGCGTATCAGCGTTCAGGTACCAGTCGAGCTTGGAGAAGCTCAGGTTGTTAAAGTAAACGCCGGCAACGGGATCGGCACTCGGATCATCCGGATCGGGTAGCGAAGCGTCAATGCCCGTCTCTTTGATGGCATTCTGCTCATCATCGTTTCTCATCCAAGCAATCAGACGGCCCTCTTCGGCACCGCGCTCGAATGCACCGACAAGCTTTGTAACATCGACATCGCCGATACCGCCAAGGATCTTGCCGAAGGCAGCGCTGGCGACGGATGCAAAGATGCCGTCCGACTCCTCGACCGGATAGTTCCAGTACACATCGTGCATGAGGACCTTTGCGGCGTTGGTGCCGTCGACAACCGTTCCGTCGGGCAGCGACACGTTACCGACAAGGCCCAGCAGGTACTGCAAGAACACCGGATCGATGCCGACGACGCCATCAACGTCCTGCCCATACTGGGACTTCCACAGCGCGGCGACACGCTGCGAGTTGCGGGGCCAATCGGGCGAATACGCGTTACCAGAGTTGTACAGATTGCTGTGGTCACCAAACAGCGCCTCGTCCTCTTCGTCGACGCTCTCAACCGCCTCGTCTTTGCTGCGCGCAATACATGGAACAAACTCGCCAATCGACATCTGGCCGTCGGTGACCGAAATCAGGCCCTGCGAACCGCCAAAGCCGCCGCAGGCACGAATCTCGACGTTGTTCATGGCGTACACAAGGTAGTTGCGCGTCTGGCCGTTGGCGCCGAGCATCTGGGGAAGGACGGGGGCGACCTTCTCCGCCGCGTCAACCGCGCCGTTGAGGGTGGCAAAGCCGTCCTTGGCCTTATCGACCAGCTCGGTCACCTGGGAAATATGAGTATCGCCAATGCCCTGGATCTTCTCGTTGGCGCTCTTGAACACCTTGGAGCTATCGGAAAGCGAATCGGCAACGGCCTGCAGCGCGGACACGTTAATCATGCCGTCCTGAAACAGCTTGCCGGGCGTGGCCTGCGAAAGGTTGTCGGCCATGGGAACCAGCGCGTTGCTCGAGACATCGGACAGGGCGTCGATCATGGTGCGGGCCGCATTGATGTCGCTGCCATACACCGGGATAAACGAAGCCGCCGTCCACAGCGGGCTCGAGGTCTCCGCCTTCATGCTGTCGCAAAGCTCATCAATCTTCTTCGCGTCGTCAGGCAGCGTCGAAAAATCGCCCGACGTGACCTTGTCCTTAAGGCCACCGACGATCTCGACGGCCTCCTTCGCTTCACTCTTTACGGTCTTTGCCGAGTTAAGCAGCATAAAGCCGCTTGCGCCAAGCGCAACGAGAAGCACCGCGACTACAGCGGCAATAATGGCGCCAGTATGACGCTTTTTGCGCTCGCCCTTGCGATGGCGATGACGGACCAGACCGTTAGAGGCCGAACTCGACGAAGCGTCGCTACCGTAGTTCAAGCCAAAATCGTAATAATCTTCCTTGGAACCCGAGCCCGCAAACTCGGCACCGCTATCATCCAGGCGGGCGAACGTGCCAGTCTCGGAGGCGCCGGTGTAGATCGTGCCAAGGTTACCCGTAAGCCCCGCGCCACCGGCAGAGGGAGTATTGTTGGCGGCCTTGCCGGCATTAACGTTGCCGGCGGCATTCGCGGCGTTGGTAGCACCTGCGTTGTTCGCGGGTACCGAAGGAGCCCCACTCGGCTGCGACGTGGAGGTTGCACCGCCCGCAAAGACATTCCCTCTTGCACGGCCGGTCTTTTTTGCCTTTTGTGACTGCTCGTACAGAGCGGTAAACATCGCCGTCTCGCCCGGGGACACGCGCTTACCGGAACCGCCCTGTCCAGCGCCGCCCGGCGTGCCGGCCTTACCAGCCCCGTTCGGACGCGGCGGAACTGCAGGACGGCCGCTATCGCTGCCCTTAAAGTGATTACCAGCCATAAAGAAATCCTCGCAATTGAGTCGCAATGAAAAAGTCCATAACGTTACCAGTCTATGGCATTTTGGGCATCGACAGCTAAACTCCAGACACGGACATCAATTGGCGAAAATGCGGCACAACACCTTTTCCGTCTAGGCAGCGGCATGAGCTACACCGTGAGGAACATCATCACGATGATCATGGCAAAGCCGATAAGGTCGGTCGGCAAAAACACCGTGCCCAACATAACGGCGCTGGTGATTGTCGCCGAAACCGGCTCCACAGTTCCGATGAGGCTCGCGCGCACCGAGCCGATGTCCTTAACGCCCTGCATATAGAGCATGTAAGCGAAAAACGAGCCGATAACCACGAACACCGCAAGCGCCTCGACGCCGGCAGCGTCGAGTGCCGGCATATGCGCCCAAGGCTGCACGAAGACGCACGAGACCACGCCCGCCGTGAGCATTGCCGAGCCCGTGACGATGGGGCTACCGTATTCGGGCAGGATCTTGGCGGGAATCACCGCCATACACGTGGCGCTGACCGCACACATAAGACCTGCTGCCAGGCCAAGCGGCGAGATATTAAGGCTGGTGGGGTCGCCGCCGGTGGCGATTAAAAAGGTTCCACCCAGAGCCAGGCCAATGCCGATGACTTCGCGAGTACGCGGCATGCGGCGATCGGTCACGCAGGTGTAGCCCATGATGATAACGAGCTGCAGGCACTGGAGCACCGTCGCGGTTCCGGCGTTCGTCAGGCGCACGGCCGAAAGATAGCAAAACTGGTTGAACAGCAGACCAAAGGCGGTAAAGAGCAGCAGCTGCTTGCGATCGGCGGGTGTGGTCCAGAGCTTAATCAGGCGCTCGCGGTCACGCGTAACAACCACGGCCATAAAGAGTAGACCGGCGAGAATCTGACGCACGCTCATAAGCCACAAGGTGTCGACGTGGTAGGTATCGAACAGAAAGCTCGCGCTGGTGCCCGAGAAGCCCCAAAACGAACCGCCCACCAGCGTAGCCAAGACGCCCGTGATCATCTTGCGCGTCGAAGCGCTGTTCAGGCGGTCGCGCCATGCGCGACGGGTGTTGCGGCTGAGCTCGTCGGTGCCCTCGGGCACATCAATGTTCGATATATCGGTCATCGGCACCGAAGCCCCTGCGCCTTCGACCTGCTCGACACACTCTTTGCTCATTCCACTCCCCCGAAACAGTCTGGAAGCAATTCGGCTTACCTTACCACGGCGAAGGCACCAGCCGAAGGCTTGTCCGCTTATCGGTAGGACAATTCCGCAGGCGTCTTTCCATAGCTCGACACCGCAACGGCCTTGCATTATGCGACAGCCAAATCGCGGCAGCGGGCTCTTTTGAAATGGATATGACAAAGCCCCCGAATTCCACAATGTAAGCGATTTTTAAAAATGTTCTTGCCACCGAGTTCAGGCTCCGTTATATTATCCCTTGCGCGCTTGCGCACCCTTGATCGGGCGTTTAGCTCAGGGGGAGAGCGCTTCCCTGACACGGAAGAGGTCAGAAGTTCAAATCTTCTAACGCCCACCAAATGTTCGCAGCTCAGAGGCTATGTCCTCTGGGCTGTTTTGTTTTATGTCGCTAAATCCGCTGGCAGTTCCAACCGTCATCGCAACGCAGCATCAATTCACCTGACGAATGGCAGCCAAACATATTCAATACCCCAACATCAACAATAGCCAGGCACAAAACTGCGCCGCAAGCTGCTCCAACCGCCCAACTGGCCAAAAGCCGACCATCTACTTGCCGATCTATCCATCGGCATAACCAATCAGTCCGCACCGCAACCTCTCAGCAAAACGCCGCGATGTCTGCGCCCTGCGGTATCCTTGAGCCACTTGCACCTGCAGCACCAAGGAGCCGCCATGCGCACCGAGCTCGATGTCCCCTTTTCGCACAAAGAAGAAGCCAAGGCGCTGGGCGCCAAATGGGACCGGACCAAGAAGATCTGGTACGTGCCCAGCGGCGTCAACCCCGAGCCCTTTGCCGAGTGGCTGCCCGGCGTTGGCCGATCCGACCCCTCTGGGCCGTATATATATCTAGTACTGGGCAAGCGCGAGTGCTGGAAATGCCGCAAAGAGACCTCGGTCGCGGCCTTCGGCATTCCCTATCGAGCCGATGACGGCGAGGACATCGCCATTGCGCACGCGCCCAACGAAGCCGGGCACATTACCATCGACACGGCCAATGCCAACGCGCTCGCCATTGTTCCCGCTCTTGGCTGCGTGCCGGGCGAGATCCGCGACTATCTTTCTAAGCGCTGCGGCTACAAGCCCGTAGGCGCACGAGCCTCCAAAGCCCCGTCGCTCGGCAACACGTGCACCAGTTGCGACGCGCTGCAAGGCAGCCGCTATCTGTTCGAAGAACCCACGTCCCCGTTTGCCCTCACCGCCATCAACAAGCTGCCGGCACTGGAGTTTGTGCGTGTCGAAGTTGCCGGCGTCTTTGGCGTCCCGGCCACGCGCACCGACTTTGACCAGGCGCTCTTTACCTGGGCACGCGACCATCACGCCGAGTTCCACAAGCAGCTCGGTGAGGGGATTTATTTGTAGGAACGGAGATGCCTTCACAGCCAGCTCCTCCGCATCACCCATCCCTCGTCGCCGGCGTCGTACACGATATCGAGGCCACAAACAGGGCATTTCTCCTGATACACCGGCATATGAACGCCTGTCCGTTTTCTCACTTCGTCGTTGAGCCTGTCGCGCGCATCGATGAACCGAATGTCGAGACACGGTATTTGCGAGCCGCAGCAAGGGCAGGCGACGACAAACGACCCGCAATCAACCTCTACGCTCGGAAACATTTTGTTGTCTATAAGGGCACACGGCAGTTTTCCGTACTTCCCCATCGCAATATCGCCTCGCCAGCTCATACACGCTCCCCTCTCGCTATACAAATCAGGAAGAGCATGCACCGGCGAGCGGGCGCGAGATTGCATCGCCACGCGATCCGATCAAACAACACGATCGTAAAAGACCGCCAAAGCCAAATTTCATCGTCGGTCGCACCCTGTCCGGCAAACTCAATATCGACGGGTATGTGCTTCAGATAACTCATGTCGGGCGCAAAACGAGGGTCCGGTCCGCCTTTATGAACAGGACCGTGCAGAACAAACCATCCGTTTTCGGGCTCGAACCGCTCAACAAACGCAAGGCCGAGCACCTTATAGCCCACCTCGGTTGCAAATATGACTCTGACTGGGACACCACATTCCATGCAGTTGAGCATTTTACGGTTGTGATTCTGGTCTCGAAAACCAACGATACCCGGCGCTTGAACCGAGTACTTAATGACCCACGTACCATCGTCCAAATAGAGCGGAGGCACAT
>CATXJW010000045.1 GCA_958370325.1 uncultured Collinsella sp.
AAGGTCAATGCCGCCTCGTTTCAAGGCACCTTGCTCGCCCTGGCGGGCTTTCGCTGTCGTTGCCAAAACATCGACGTTGTGGCAGATGCCAACGACTACTCCCTTTATGTTGCGGTGGAATAGGGACTAAATGGGAGCCTCAGAGGCCAAAAGAGTCCCAATTCCACCGCAACTTCATGGGGGTGTGTGACAATGCCCGTCGGAAAACATCTGCTGTCTTTGGGGGTCTATCTATGCTGTACGAGTTTTGTGCCGAGAACTTTGAGCGGGTGCCGGCGGCTATCGATGCCGGTGCAAGGCGTATCGAGCTGTGCGACAACCTTGCCGTTGGTGGCACTACGCCTTCGGCCGGCGTTGTCAGCGCTACGACCAACTATGCTCACGAGCACGATGCACGGGTGATGTGCATGATTCGCCCGCGTGGCGGCGACTTTCACTACAACCAGGACGAGCTGCGTATGATGGAGATGGATCTGGGCCTTGCCGTGAGTGCGGGCGTTGACGGCTTGGTCTTTGGCTGCTGCAAGCCCTGCGCTGGCGGATGGGCGCTCGACGAACTTACGCTTGGCGCCCTCGTGATGGCTGCGGGCTGCGCGACCGAGGAGTGCAAGCGCGATCCTATCGACATCACTTTCCACATGGCGTTTGACCAGCTCTCGCCCGAGGCTCAGCTGGACGCCATTGACACGCTCGCCGACTGCGGCGTCACGCGCATTCTGACGCACGGTGGTACTGCCGGTACGCCGATCGAGGACAACTTCGAAAACCTGGTCCGCTTGATCGAGTACGCGGACGACCGCCTGACCATCCTTCCCGGTGGCGGCATTTCCACGGCCAACCGCGATACCGTGGCGGCGGCACTGGGCGTCTCCGAGCTCCATGGCACCAAGATCGTGCCGCTGGGGGTATAACCCGTGGCGCTGGTATTTGACGTTCAGCAGGCGAACGGTAAGCCCGACGACAACCGTCGTCCCGGCACCGCGTGCCCCTTTTGCGATACCGAGGAACTCGCCAATATCATCCGGCGCGACGGTGACTGCATCTGGCTCGAGAATAAGTTTAAGACCTTGCGGGCCACTCGCCAGACCGTATTGATTGAGTCGTCCGACCATGACGCCGACCTGGTGACCTATGCGCCGGACGAGCTGCATCATGTTATGCGGTTTGCCCTGGATTGCTGGCAGCGGATGATTGACTCCCGGCAGTATCGCAGCGTTCTCATGTACAAGAACAAGGGCCCACTTTCGGGCGGCAGTCTGGTCCATCCGCACATGCAGATTGTGGGTTTGGAGCAGGAAGACGGCTATGCTTCGCTGACTTCCGCCAATTTCGAAGGCATCAATGTCTGGCAACAGGGGAGAATCTTGGTCAATATCTCAACCGAACCGATCATGGGGTTCTTTGAGATCAACGTTTCAGCCCCGCAGGGAATCGCCGCCAGCGATGACGCACGAGACCAAGCCGAGGTGGATCTCTTTGCCGATACGATCCAGGTGGCTCTGCGCTATATCCTAAACGGGCACCACGGTGGTCGCGCAGAGTCGTACAACTTGTTCTTCTATCACCTGGGCGGTCGGACCATTGCCAAGGCGCTGCCGCGTTGGGTGGTTTCGCCCTACTTTGTCGGCTATCGTTTGGCCCAAGTCAATGCCGAGACGACGCTCGATATCGATGCTGAGCGTCTGCGTGCGCATCTGGAAACGCTCGTATAGCAAGACTAACACCCGCGTAATGCGGACAGCCTAGCGCGCCATGGCGTCGCGGCCAGCCTCGACCCGCTTGCGCTGGGCGGCGCGCTCCTCGCCGGTCAGGCGCTCAAAGAGGTGCCCGATAATTGAGGCCAACACCTGCTGAAACAGCGTGCCGCACATGACGGGGAATACCACTTCGCCGGGAAAATATTGCGTGGCGATGACGGCACCCGAAGAGATGTTGCGCATGCCGCAGGTAAAGCACATGGTGGTCGTCTCGCTATACGGCAGGTGCAGGGCCTGGGCGATCAGGACGCCGATGATAAAGCCGCTGATGGCGAACACCAGGATAAAGAGCGCGACTTCCAAGCGCTCAACATTCATGTGTAGCACGTACTCGCTCATAGCGGTGGAGTTGGACGCGATGACGCCCATCATCATGAACTTGCAGGCGGGCGAGAGCGCGGGAGAGAGTTTCTCGTGGCCCCAGCCGCGCGTGAGTTCATTGATGACAATACCGAGTACAGCGGGGATGGCGATCATAAAGGCCATGTTCTGCATCATGCTCGGCACATCGATCGAGACGGTGGCGCCCAGCAAGAGCTTGAGCGTGAGCGGAATCGTCACGGGCGAGATGACCGAGGACGTCAGGATAATGGTGAGCGCAAGCGGGCCGTTGCCGCCGAACATGCTAATCCACATAAAGGCGGTGACTGCCACGGGTACGCTGTACTCGAGCACGATGCCGCAGACAAGGTTGGGGTTGGAGCCAAAGAAGAGTGACCCCATGGCATACGCCGCGATGGGAATAAGCACTGCCGAGACCAGCAACGCCAGAATCAGGTGCAGCGGACGGTGGAACACCTCGGTTACCTGGTGAAAGGTGTTGCTGAGCGCACCCTGAAACGTCATAAAGGCAAACAAGGTGGGAACGATGGGCTTGAGTACGCCAATCTGTTGGGGAAAGAGCACGCCGAGCGCCACGCAAATCGGAACGATGACCTGCATATGCCCCGCGAGAAACTTGCCCAGTCCAACCCATTGCTTCATATGCGCTTGTGACTCCCTTTGCCCGTGAACCCGTTTTGAATGGATATGCTAGACGCTCGCATGCGTCCGTGCGTCAGAAACGCTCAAATATTTCGAGGCTATTACCGGCATCGTTTACCGAAACCGCGGCGTGCTGCGGCGATTTGCGTCCGCGCTGCACGGTATAATAAATCCGTTCAACAGATCTGCCTGCCGAAGCGGGCATACACAGAGGACTCATCGCTATGAACCGTGAGAGGTATCGCGGCGACCTGCCCCTATCGGGGGTGGGCGCCTATGTCATCGCTTAAGACAACGCATCGCTGGGCGGTCGCTCAGCAAAACCCCGAGCTCGAAAAGGAGCTTTCGGCTGGCCTGGGCATTCCCGGGCTGGTGGCGCGTATTATGGTCGCGCACGGCACTACATCCATCGAAGAAGGCCAGCTGTTTTTGACGCCTTCGCTCGATCGCGACTGGGCCGACCCACTCATTATCCCGGGTATGTCGGTCGTTGCCGACCGCGTCGAGCGTGCTATTCGCAACCACGAGCACATTGCGGTCTTTGGCGATTTTGACGTTGACGGTATTACGTCGACCTGCCTGTTGACCGAGGCACTGCGCACGTTTGGCGCCGATGTCACGCCGTTTATTCCGCATCGCTTTGACGAGGGCTACGGTCTTTCGCGCGCGGCGCTCGACCGCGTTAACGAGCTCGCTCGCCCCCAGTTGATCGTGACCGTCGATAACGGCATTGCCGCCAAGGAAGAGGTTTCCTATCTGGAGAGCCTGGGAATCGATCTGGTGGTTACGGACCACCATGAGCCGTCCGACCAGGTGCCGCAGGGCGTGCCCCTGACCGACCCCAAGCTCGAGGATGAGGGGCCCTCGCGTGAACTTGCCGGTGCTGGTGTGGCGCTCAAGCTGGTGCAAGTCCTGGGTGAGCGCCTGGGCAAGCCGTCGTATTGGCGTTCGCTAATCGAGGTCGCGGCGCTGGGCACCGTGTCCGACATGATGCCGCTCACGCCCGAGAACCGCGCGCTGGTTGCCGAGGGCATCCAGCAGATGCGCGTAACCGCTCGCCCCGGCTATATCGCGCTTGCCGCGCTCGCCAAGGCGGACCTTTCGAGCATTACGGCGGATGGCCTGTCATTCTCGCTCATTCCCCGCTTAAACGCTGCCGGTCGCATGGCCGATCCCAAGCTGGCGCTCGACCTGCTGCTTGCCCGCGATCCCATCGAAGCAAGCGCACTGGCGGCTGAGCTCGAGGAGATTAACCGCCAGCGCCGTGAGATCGAGGCGGAGCTCATGCGCGATGCCATGGCAAAGGTCGAGAAGACCTATGACGGCGGACGCGCGATCGTTGTGGGCGGCGAAGGCTGGCACGAGGGCGTCAAGGGCATCGTGGCAAGCCGTCTGACCAACCGCTATCACGTGCCGGCGCTGCTGTTCTCGATCGAGGACGGTATCGCGCGCGGCTCTGGTCGCTCGGTGGGCAAAGTCAACCTGTTCGACGCCGTAGAACGCTGCTCCGATCTGCTGATTCGTCGCGGCGGACATGCCGGTGCGGTGGGCGTGACCATCGAGGCATCCAAGCTCGATGAGTTCCGCCGCCGCCTTTCCGCCGTGCTATCGGAGCTTCCCGCCGAGGACTTTGAAGACACCGACGAGGTCGCCGCCACCGTCGACCTTTCCGAGCTGAATATCGAGACCATCGAGCAGATCTCCCGCCTTGAGCCGTTTGGCCAGGGCAACAAGGTGCCGCTGCTGGCTGCCGAGGGCGTGACGATGTGCGACCGCGCCGTGGTGGGCAAAACCGGCGAGCACATGCGCTTTGTGGCGACCGATGGCGCCGCGAGTGTGCCGGCCATTATGTTCCGCGTGCCGCAAATCGATAAGCTCATCAACTGCGATAGCGCTGTCGACTTGGTGTTCGAGGCCGTTGCCGAGCATTGGCAGGGGCGTGTGAAGCCCAAGCTCATGATCAAGGATGTTCTGGTCCGCGATACCACGCTGCCCAGCGTCGACGATCCGGCATGCGAGCTTCGTCGTGGCATGCAGCCGGCGGATTCCGGCCTGCGCCTGGAGTCGCGTAAGCGCGAGACGCTCGCCCAGCTTTCCTATACCGAGCTCACGCGCTCGCTTATCCATAGCTTTATCGGATCGAACCAGCCGCACCGCGCGCAGGTTGAGGCGCTCGATGCCCTGGCCGACCACCAGAGCGTCTTGGCCGTTATGGGAACGGGCCGCGGCAAGTCTCTCATCTTCCATGTACATGCTGCGCGCGAGGCTGTCCTTCGCGGACGTGCGAGCATCTTTGTCTATCCGCTGCGCGCGCTTGTTGCCGACCAGGCCTATCACCTCTCGTCGACGATGGCAGCGCTTGGCATTGGCGTTGGCGTGCTGACCGGCGAGACCGTGGAGGCCGCACGCGATGGCGTGTTCGCCGGCCTAGCTTCGGGCCGCACCGGTATCGTGCTCACGACGCCCGAGTTCCTATCTATCCACCGTGACCGCTTCGCGCGTTCGGGCCGCATCGGCTTTGTCGTTATCGATGAGGCGCACCACGCCGGCCTTGCCAAGGGCGGCGACCGCAGCGCCTATCTCGACATGCCCGATATCCTCAAAGCCCTGGGCGACCCGGTTGTTATGGCTGCGACGGCCACCGCGACGGCTCCGGTCGTGGCCGAGCTTGCCCGCATGCTGCCGATTACTCGCACGGTGGTCGACGAGACGGTGCGCGAGAACCTGCAGCTCGAGGACGACCGCGACCTTGTGAGCCGCGAGAACCGTTTGGTGTCGATCGTGGCGACGGGGGAGAAGACCGTCATTTACGTCAATTCGCGCGACCAGTCCGTGGCGCTTGCCAAGACGTTGCGCAAGCGTGTGCCCGATTGCGCAACCCATATCGCGTTCTATAACGCGGGACTTGCGCGCTCCGATCGCCGCCGCGTGGAGGAAGCATTTCGAGACGGAAGCCTCAGCTGCATCGTTTCGACCTCCGCCTTTGGCGAGGGTGTCAATTTGCCCGATATCCGCCATGTCGTGCTGTACCACATGCCGTTTGGCGCCATTGAGTTCAACCAGATGAGCGGGCGTGCCGGTCGTGACGGACAGCCCGCCGTGATCCACCTGCTCTATTCGTCGCGCGACGCCCGCATCAACGAGCGCTTGCTCGACTGCTACGCACCCGAGCGCGACGAGCTCGTCACGCTCTATCGCGCGCTGCAAACCATGTGGCGCTCCAACCGCGGCAAGACCGGGGACGATTCCTTTAGCGCGAGCGATATCGACATCGCGCAGATGTGCCTTGCCATCGATGCCCGCACCCCGGTCGACGAGCGCTCGGTGGAAAGTGGCCTGGGAATCTTCGAAGAGCTTGGTTTCTGTCGCGTTTCGGGGTTTGACGACACCCGTCGCATCGCGATGGCCGAAAACCCCGGCCGTGTGCAATTGAGCAGGTCAATTCGCTATTTGGAGGGCTTGCGCTCGCGCATGGAGTTCTCGGCTTTCCGGAGTTGGGCGCTCGATTCGTGCGCTTCTGATATGCTAGCCAAAGTTAACCGCCCGATCGTACCGCGGGCCTAGGGGAAGGGGACCTCGATGGATGCCGCAGCCCGTACCGCCCATGATTCCACCCTCCAGCCGTTCTCGGAGATGGAGCATTATAAGCATGCCGATGAGCTGCCGCCCGAGATTATGGCGGACAGCTACGACAAGCTGGAGCGTCTGTGCCTCAAATATATGAATGAGGACGACTTCTCTAAGGTTGAACAGGCCTACTGCTTTGCCGCCGAGAAGCACTGCAACCAAAAGCGCCGCTCGGGCGAGATGTACATTAACCATCCCGTCGAGGTGGCCATCATTTTGGCCGACCTCAAGATGGACTGTGACGTGGTGTGCGCCGCGCTGCTGCACGATACCGTCGAGGATACCGAGACCTCGCTTGCCGACGTTTCCGGCCTGTTTGGCGATACGGTGGCCGAGCTCGTCGATGGCGTGACCAAGCTCACCAACATCGAAGTCGACAGCATGGACGAGAAGCAGGCCCTCACGCTGCGCAAGATGTTCCTCGCCATGTCCAAGGACATCCGCGTCATCATCGTTAAGCTTGCCGACCGTCTGCACAACATGCGCACCCTTGCAGCCCTGCGTGAGGACCGTCGCCTGTTTAAGGCTCGCGAGACCATGGACGTGTATGCGCCCCTGGCCGACCGTCTGGGCATGAGCTCCATTAAATGGGAGCTCGAGGACCTGTCCTTCTTCTACCTGGAGCCCGATGCCTACCAGCGCATCGCGCGCATGGTGGCGGAGTCGCGCGAGGTTCGCGAGCGCTACCTGGCCGAGACCATCAAGACGCTCACCGACGAGCTTAACCGCATTGGTTTGGAAGACTTCCAGATCAACGGCCGTTCCAAGCACTATTGGTCCATCTACCAAAAGATGAAGCGCAAGGGCAAGGAATTCTCCGAGATCTACGACCTGGTGGCGCTGCGCGTCATCACACATTCGGTGCGCGATTGCTACTCCACGCTTGGCGCGGTGCATACGCTGTGGCACCCCATGCCTGGTCGCTTTAAAGACTATATCGCCATGCCCAAGGTCAATAACTACCAGTCGCTCCATACGACGGTTATCGGCCCCACAGCCCGCCCGCTCGAGATTCAGATTCGAACCTACGAGATGCATGAGCAGGCCGAGTACGGCATTGCCGCCCACTGGCTATATAAGAAGTCGGGTGGATCGTCTGCCTCCAAGACCAACGATGCGCAGCGTCTGGACGATCAGATTAACTGGCTCAAGCATTCACTCGATTGGGCGGCGTCTGACGAGATCACCGATGCCAAGGAATACCTGCACTCGCTGAAGGTTGACCTGTTTGACCAGGAGATTTTTGTCTTTACGCCCAAGGGTGAGGTCATGGCACTTCGTGCCGGCTCCACGCCGCTCGACTTTGCCTACGCCGTTCACACCGAGGTGGGCAACCATTGCGTCGGCGCTAAGATCAACGGTGCGGTGGCCCCGCTCACGCACGAGATCAAGACGGGCGACCGTGTCGAGATCCTGACCAACAAGAGTTCCAAGCCGTCGCGTGATTGGCTCAAGATCGTTAAGACGCCTTCCGCCAAGTCAAAGATCCGCCGCTATTTTGCCGCCGCGACCAAAGACGATGACGCTGCCGCTGGCCGCGATATACTGGCCAAGGACCTGCGCAAGCGCGGGTATGGCATCTCTACGCCGCGATCCACGCGTGCGCTCAACGCTGTGGCGGAGCAGTTTAACTACAAGCAGCTCGAGGACCTGTTTGCCGCCGTCGGCGCCGGCAAGGTTGCCCCGCGCGCTGTGGGTAACAAGGTCGAGCAAATCTTGGACCCCAAGCCCGAGGAGCAGCTCTCCAAGGCCGAGGCTATCGCCGAGGTCGTGAAGCAGCCTGCCCGCGGCTCCAACCGCAAGCCGCAAAAGCGCGGCAAGAGCGCCAGCAACGGCATTATCGTCAAGGGCGAGAGCAACAGCGGCCTGCTGGTCCGTCTGGCCCATTGCTGCAACCCCGTGACGGGCGACGACATCGTCGGCTTCATCACGCGCGGTCGTGGCGTTTCGGTGCATCGCGCCAACTGTCCCAACGTCAAGGGTCTTATGGAGCATCCCGAGCGCATGATCGACGTGGAGTGGGACGGCGCTGCCGACACCCTCTTCCAGGTCGAGATCGTGGTCGAGTGCCTGGACCGCATGGGCCTTCTCAAGGATGTTACCATTGCCATTGGCGATGCGGGCGGCAATATCCTTTCTGCCGCCACGTCGACCAACCGCGAGGGTATTGCAACCCTGCGCTTTATGGTCGAGATCTCGGACGCGAGTGGTCTGGATCCGCTGCTGGCCTCTATCAGCAGCGTTGACTCGGTCTACGACGCGCGCCGCCTGATGCCCGGCGAGGGTGGAGCCCAGCTTAAGCGCCGCGTTTAGTCGCGACGAACGTGCCACATTATCGATATTCGCTACACTCGAGGCATCGTTTGATGCCTCGAGTTCTATAGAGAGGAGAGGGACATGGGTGCTGTGTCCTTGGATTTAACTCCCAAGGGATCGGTCGAGATCGAGACGCTCGTAAACGGTCCCATTCAGACCAATAGCTATGCTGTTATTTCGGACAATGAGTGCGTGATTATCGATCCCGCATGGGAAGGCGAGCGCTTGGTGGAGCATATTCGAGCCGAGCATCCCGGTGTACGCGTGCTTGGCGCCGTATGCACTCATGGCCATGCCGATCATGTTGGCGGTGTTGCCGGCGTGCGAACCACCGTTGGCGAGGGCTGCCAGTATGAGCTGTGTGCTAAGGATGTGGCGGTGCCGCATGCGAATATCGAGGAACAGCGAGCTATGTGGGGCATTGAGACGCCCGACCCCGGGGAGCCGACGCGTCTGCTCGCCGAGGGCGATGCTATCGAGGTGGGCGATATCTGCCTGCAGGTGATCGAGACGCCCGGTCACACACCGGGTGGCATTGTCTTGTTTGCTGCCACCGAGCGGGGGAACATTGCCTTTGTGGGTGACACGCTATTCCCGGGCAGCCACGGCCGCACCGATCTTGCCGGTGGCGACGAGGCGGCGATTCTGCGCTCGCTCTCCAAGCTCGCCCGGCTTCTCCCGCCCGATACCGTTTGCCTAACCGGCCATGGCGATTCGACCACCATGGCACGCGAGCTCATACAGAACCCTTTCATGCGGATGTAGCTTAATAGTCGGCTTTTGAAGCACGAGAAGCGTCCAAACGTCAAGCTATTTTTCCCCAACGGGTCGATTCCGTAGGGCAAACGGTCAAAAAAGTCTGTTTGGACGATATTCGTGAACAAACGAACGTTTATGCTCGGGTGCGCCGTGGTAAAATCTCAGGCGTTATCGGAGCAACCTTACAGGAGGTTTCTTTTATGCTCGTCAACGCAGCAGACATGCTCAAGAAGGCCGAGGCCGGCAAGTACGGTCTTGGTGCCTTCAACACCAACAACCTCGAGTGGACCCTGGCTATTCTCCAGGCCGCCGAGGAGGCCAAGTCTCCGCTGATCCTTCAGTGCACCGCTGGTGCCGCTAAGTGGATGGGCGGTTTCAAGGTCTGCGCCGACATGGTCAAGGCTGCCGTCGAGGCCACGGGCGTTACCGTTCCCGTCGCCCTTCACCTCGATCACGGTTCTTACGAGGACTGCTTCAAGTGCATCGAGGCCGGCTTCACGTCCATCATGTATGACGGCTCTCACGAGGAGACCTTCCAGCTTAACCTCGACCGCACCAAGGAGCTCGTCGAGCTTGCCCACTCCAAGGGCATGTCCATCGAGGCCGAGGTCGGCGGCATCGGCGGCACCGAGGACGGCGTGACCTCCAGCGGCGAGCTCGCTGATCCTGCTGAGTGCAAGCAGATCGCTGACCTGGGCGTCGACTTCCTCGCCTGCGGCATCGGCAACATCCACGGCGTGTACCCCGCCGACTGGGCTGGCCTTTCCTTCGAGCGCCTGGGCGAGATCAAGGCTCAGACCGGCGACCTGCCCCTCGTCCTGCACGGTGGCACCGGCATCCCCGAGGATCAGATCAAGAAGGCCATCTCCCTGGGCATCTCCAAGATCAACGTCAACACCGACCTGCAGCTCGTCTTCGCCAAGGGCGTCCGTGAGTACATCGAGGCTGGCAAGGATCAGCAGGGCAAGGGCTTTGACCCCCGCAAGCTCCTCAAGCCTGGTCGCGACAACATCGTTGCCCGCACCAAGGAGCTCATGGAGGAGTTTGGCTCCGTCAACAAGGCGTAAGCGTCGCTAAACTTCCCGCCGGAAGCCCCGTCCCCCTACACTGTTTCCTTTGCGCTCACCTGGCTTCGCCAGAAGTCGCGCCAAGGAAACAGTTCCGGGGGACGGGGCTTCCTTCGTTTAACGCCGCAGGGTTACGAGGCTGAATTCATTTTTAGAGGTACCGTTTATCGGTGTTGAGAGCTCCTTTATTGGGGCTTTCTTTTTTATCTCGCTACAATGGGCTTCAAGCGTTCTAATGACTTGGAGTTTGGTATATGGCTGTTATTAATGTACTGCCTTCGGATGGGAAGGTTATTGACGAGGGTCCAGTTGGTTGCTCTGTTGATGTTTGCTGTGATGACTTTCGTCATCTCGATGTTGGACTGCCGCCCGAGATTCTTCGTCTTAAGGATGCTGGGTATTTGACGCAGGCTGCTGCTGCCTGCGATCGCCTTTTGGAACAGAACCCCGAGCCTTCGCTGGCCGCCTGCGTTCGCGCCGAGCGGTATCGCATGCTCGAGACGCCGCTTCATTTTTCGGTGTCGCGTGATCGAGCCATTGCGATGATTCGCGAGGAGTGGCCAGAGTTTACCGAAGAGCAGTTTGACGACCTGATTGATCGTAAGCGTATTGACTGGCGCTTTATCGATGGCGAGTTGTTCGTTCTCGACAACTTCCTCAATTCGCTTCGCGTGTATCCCAAAGAGGTCCCCGGCATGCGTCCCGATCCTGTGGACGGAATTGCGCTACGCAACCAGATGCTCAAGGAGATGGAATCGCAGAATGGGCTGTCTCGCGTCATCACCCTAAAGGCATCCGTGTCTGTCCCCGGAGCTCTTGAGGGGGAGGCCGTTCGCGCGTGGCTTCCCGTTGCCGCCGCCTGTCGTCAACAGTCTCATATCGAGGTTCTCGATATGACGTCGGAGGGTACCGTTGCCTCTGAAAACGTTTCGGCTCGTACTGCCTCTTGGACATCTTCGACTGAACATTCATTCTCGGTGACCTATCGCTATCACATCGATGCCGCCTATTGCGATATCTATGGTGGTGCGCTCCCATCGCATCCCTGTATGGACACGCCGCTGCCCGAGGACACTTCCGAGGACCGTCCGCACATTGCGTTTACGCCGTACCTGCGACAGCTGACGGAGCGTGTTATTGACGGGCTCGAGGATCCGCTCGATCGCGCTCGTGCTATCTATGATTACCTGACGCAGCATATCGACTATCGCTATCAGCCGCCGTACCTGCTTTTGGGATCTATTGCCGATGACTGCGCGCATTCGCTCCGTGGCGATTGCGGCGTTATGGCGCTCACGTTCATCACCATGTGCCGTATCGCGGGCGTGCCTGCCCGTTGGCAGAGCGGCCTGTATGTTGCGCCCGATTCGGTGGGGCCGCACGACTGGGCAGAGTTCTATACGCCGCAGACCGGTTGGCTCAACGCCGACGTGTCATTTGGATCTTCTGCTCGCAGGATGGGGGAGGAGTGGCGCCGCCATCACTACTTTGGCAATCTCGACCCGTGGCGTATGGTGGCCAACAATCGATTCCAGGCAGAGTTTGAGCCCTCTTTCGACGGCATGCGCGAGGACCCTTACGATAACCAGATGGGTGAGGCTTCGGTCGACGGTCGCGGATGCCGTCAGCGTGAGATGCTCCGCACGGTCGAACTCATCGAAATGCTCGAAGTTCCATTTTCGGACTAATCAACAGAAAGCTGTGATAAACTAACTCACGCATTACGTGCCCGAGTGGCGGAATTGGCAGACGCAGTGGACTCAAAATCCACCGTTGGCAACAACGTGCGAGTTCGAGTCTCGCCTCGGGCACCATACATGCAAGTGAGCGTTCAAGGGGGTCAAGGCCCCCTTTTTCGTGCCGAACTCGCGTGAGCGCGCGGAGCGTTAAGCAAACAGGCCAGCGGCCTGTTTGTAGCGGAGCGTGGCGAGGGCGCCGTGCGCCCGAAGCCCGGGGCTTCGCGAAGCGAAGGTCCTTCGAGTCTCGCCTCGGGCACCATTCATGCAAGCGAGTGTTCAAGGGGGTCAAGGCCCCTTTTTCGTGTACGTAATGTGATAACGTGCTGTACGTGTTATTATTCGCAAGGTGTTGTTCCCGCAATGCCCTAAAGAGGAACCTGAGGGTTCCCACCTTTTGGCGCCAATGAGCAGCTGACTGGTCATACAACTTAGATTCCCTTCCTCAAATCGAGGAAGTCTATGTGTACGACCTGGTTGCTGAGAAGCGCCGGGTTATTTTTTTATGAATGGAGGTAGGGAAAATAGCTAAGTCTGATGACACCCGCATCAACGACGAGATCACTGCATCTTCGTGTCGTTTGATTGGCGTCGATGGCTCTCAGCTCGGCCTGTTCGCCATCCGCGATGCCCAGCGCGTCGCCGACGATCAGGGTCTCGACCTAGTCGAGATCGCTCCCAACGCGGAGCCGCCGGTCTGCAAGGTCATGGACTACGGTAAGTTCAAGTACCAGCAGGCCATGAAGGCCAAGGCTGCTCGTAAGAACCAGTCCAAGGTCGAGGTCAAGGAAATGAAGTTCCGACCCAAGATCGACGTTGGCGACTACGAGACCAAGAAGGGTCACGTTCTGCGTTTCCTCAAGAAGGGCGCACGCGTTAAGATCACCATCATGTTCCGCGGTCGTGAGATGGCTCACCCGGAGCAGGGCCTTAACGTTCTCGAGCGTCTCGCCGAGGATCTCAAGCCTTACGCTACGGTCGAGTCCAAGCCTAAGATGGAAGGCCGTAACATGCTTATGCTGCTCGCCCCGATTAAGGGCGCCTTCGATGAGGATAAAGCGGCAAGCGATAGCAAGTAACTAGTGTTCTGTAACCGATTAAGGAGTATTTCATGCCTAAGATGAAGTCCCACAGCGGCACCAAGAAGCGTTTCCGCAAGACTGGTACCGGCAAGCTTATGCGCGCCAAGGCTTTCAAGAGCCACATCCTGAGCAAGAAGTCCACCAAGCGTAAGCGTGGCTTCCGTCAGGAGACCGAGATCGCCGCTGCCGACCGCAAGGTCATCAAGTCGCGTCTCGCCTAAGTTCGCGTTCCCGTTTTCGTTTTACCATCTAGGAGTTGATAGAACATGGCACGTATTAAGCGCGCTGTTGCCGCCAAGAAGAAGCGCCGTACCGTTATGCACCGTGCGAAGGGTTACTACGGTGCCGCTTCGCGTACTTACAAGCATGCTAAAGAGCAGGTCCAGCACTCCCTGCAGTATCAGTATCGTGATCGCCGCAACAAGAAGCGCGAGATTCGTTCTCTCTGGATCACTCGTATCAACGCTGCTGCTCGCCTGAACGATATTTCTTACTCTCAGTTCATGCACGGCCTGAAGGTTGCCGGCATCGAGCTCGACCGCAAGGTCCTGGCTCAGATGGCTTACGAGGACATCGAGTCCTTCAACGAGCTGGCCACCATCGCCAAGAAGGCTCTCGAGGCCTAATAGATTCTCTTGAATCGCTAGGGGAGTGTCGCGTTGTACGCGGCGCTCCCTCTTTTTATCTGAAGCGCGGTTTACATTGCTAAAAGCGCGGGTAGATAGACACTTACAGGTGACCGATCTCTATATATTCCTGAACCAAAGGGTCATCATCTGATACGTGCGGAAGATCCGCACCAGTCTTTCTATTAGCTATAGAAAGCGATATGTTGTGTAGGACTTGTGAAGAGTGAAATTGACGTCCCACAGAGCTTCGCGGTCTGGCAATATATCTCCTTGCCGCGCGGCCCGGTGCAACCGGATGAGCCGCCAGGCGTGCACCTTGAGAACCGGATACTGCGAGGATGGACACATTCAGTGTCGCATCCGGGCAGACATCGAACCATTTGAAATGGTCTAACTTGGATTTGTTTTTCGCAAGGCCGCCGAGAGGCGGCCCCGAGAAATTCCTTTTCCTATACTTAAACCATATGAATCGAACGGAACCGATCAGCGTAACAGTTGTGAGGACCGGACGGGCTCGAAGCCCAGCATATTTTGGACGGAGAGTTCGATCCTGGCTCAGGATGAACGCTGGCGGCGCGCCTAACACATGC
>CATXJW010000046.1 GCA_958370325.1 uncultured Collinsella sp.
GCGATGAGAAGCCTGTCCGGCTGGTGCCCAACGCCATGACCGAGGCCATGAGCGGGGGCGCGAGCTCGGCGGCAACTGTGAGCATGGAATCCATGGGAACCTCGGTCTTTAACGAGATGATTGACGACCAGAGCTTGCTCGACAGCCAGTACGATGTCGTGGCGGGGCATTGGCCCATGTCTGCCAACGAAGCCGTGATGGTGCTTTCGAGCCGCGGTACGGTGGGCGACTATACGCTCTACAGCATCGGTGCGCTGGATATCAATGAGCTCAACGACCTGGTTAACAGCGCTATGACGGCTGACGGTGGCGTCGAAGCGCCCGAGACCGGTACCGACTTTACCTACGACGATGCGCTGTCCACGATGTTTAAGGTGCTGTCGCCGGCCGATGCGTATCGCAAAAACGAAGAGACCGGCATGTGGACTGACATGTCTGGCGACGCCGACTTTATGACGGCCAAGGTTGCCGACGGTATTGACGTGCGTATTGTGGGCGTGGTGCGACCGAACGAGACGGCCAACGCGAGCGCGTTGTCCCCGGGCATTGCCTATACGCATGCGCTGACTCGCCAGCTTATGGAACGCGCTGCCAATTCGCAGATTGTGCAAGAGCAGCTTGCCCACCCCGAGACGGATGTCTTTACGGGCAAGTCTTTCGACGAACTGCAAGGCGAGGCCAAACAAGGAGTGGATCTGGGCAGCATGTTCAGTGTGGACGAGGCGGCGCTCAAGAGCGCGTTCTCGTTCGATACGTCTGCGCTCTCGGGCGCTGCTGGCGGTATGGACCTGTCGGGTCTTGACTTGTCCGGGTTGGATATCGACCTTTCGGGCGTTGGGAAGGACATCGACTTCAGCGACATCATGGCCAAAGCGCCGGTCCCAGATTTCTCGGGCATCTTTGACGGTTTGGAACTTACGCCCGAGCAAATGCAACAGGTGGGAACGCTTGCCAACCAGCTGTTTGAGGGCTTTTTGCAGTCTGATCAGTTTAAGGCGCTGACGCCCGATGATCTTAAGGACGCGGCAAAGCTTGCCGCCGCATTCTCGACGTATCTTGAGAGTGATACAGCAGCCCAGCAAATCCTGGCCCAGCTCAAAGCGCTCGGCGGCGATGCCCTGGCCGAGCGCCTGCAGCAGGCGATGACCGACTATGTGCAAAAGCAACTGGCTCCGTATCTGCAGCAGGCTATGGATCAGGTGACGAAGACAATCAGCGATCAGATTGCGGCGACGGTGTCAGCTCAGCTCAAGGCAGGCGCGGCAGGGCTCATGGGCCAGATGGCGACGCAGGTGTCATCGAGTTCTGCCAACCTGGCGAGCGCTATGCGTGTGGATGCGAGCGCCTTTGCGCGTGCCATCCATTTCAACATGGACGCCGAAGATCTGAGCTCGCTCATGATGAGCTATGCCAAGGCTTCGAAGCTCACCTACGATAACAATCTGACCACGTTGGGCTATGCGGATGAGGCAGACCCCATCTCGGTTAAGATTTTCCCGCGCGACTTTGAGGCCAAGGAGCGCGTGCTCGATCACATCGATGCGTACAACAAGCAGGTCAAAGCTGCCGGCCACGATGAACAGGCAATCTCGTACACCGACTACATGGGCATCATCATGGGCTCGGTGACCGACATCGTGAACACCATCAGCTTGGTGCTCATCGCGTTCGTGAGCATCAGCCTGGTCGTGAGCTCCATCATGATCGGCATCATCACCTACATCAGCGTACTGGAGCGCAAAAAGGAGATTGGCATCCTGCGCGCGATCGGCGCGTCAAAGCGCAACGTGGCCAACGTATTCAATGCCGAGACCTTTATCGAAGGCCTCATTGCCGGCGTCTTTGCCATTGTCGTTGTGGTGCTCGTGAGCTTCCCGGTTAATGCCTGGGCGCTTGCGGCCAAACAGGTCCCCAACCTGATGAGCCTGCCCGTGCAGGATGCGCTGGCGCTCATTGCGATATCGGTGCTGTTGACGGTCGTCGCCGGCCTGCTGCCGGCCCGTAGCGCATCCAAGAAAGACCCCGTAGAAGCCCTACGCTCCGAATAATGTGACCAAGGGACAGCCCCTTTGTCACGTTCGTTGATATGAGAGAAGAGTAGATGAAACTTTCGCTGGCCCCCATGGAGGGGATTACCGGGCATGTGTTCCGTCGCGTGCATGCGGAGTGCTTCGGCGCGCTTGATTGCTACTACACGCCGTTTTTGCCGCCGCCGCGGGTGGGCAACCACTTTGGCGGCAAGGCGTTTAAGGAGATCGATCCTGCCAATAACCAGGGGCTCAACGTGGTGCCTCAGCTGATGTCCAAGAATGCGGACGAGTTTGTGTGGGCGGCACAGGTGCTCGCCGACATGGGCTATCGCGAGGTCAATCTCAACTTGGGTTGCCCTTCGGGAACGGTTGTCGCCAAGGGCAAGGGCTCGGGTTTCTTGCGCAACTTGGATGAGCTCGAGGTGTTCTTGAGCGACGTGTGCGAGCACTCGCCGCTGCCGGTGTCGGTCAAGACCAGGCTGGGGTTGGAAAGCGACGACGAATACGAGCGTGTGCTCGATCTGTACTGCCGCATGCCGCTGGCAGAGCTGATCGTGCATCCGCGCGTGCAAAAGGACCGCTATGCGGGTTCGCCGCGCAAAGAGTTTTACGGCGAGACGCTGAAGCGGGCGCCGTTTCCGGTGGCCTATAACGGCGACATCTTTGATCTTGAGGACATGGATGCGCTGGTGGAGGCCTATCCCGAAACGCGCCACGTAATGTTGGGGCGCGGCTTGCTTGCTAACCCTGCGCTGGCTCGCATGGTTGCCGGCGGTCCTGCTGCCACGGCAGCCGAACTACAGCGTTTTCACGACACGCTGTTTGCGGCCTATGCAGACGAGATAGGCGGCAATGCGGTCTTTCGCATGAAGGAATGGTGGTTCTACGCCAAGTGCGCTTTTGCCGACCCCGCTACCGTTCACAAGCTCGTACGCAAGACTAAAAAGGTCGACGAATACCGCGCCGCCGTCGAGCGCGTCTTTCGCGAGCAGCCACTTGCACCCATAGCCCGCTTCCACGGCTAGCTAGTCATTGGGGACGTTCTTTAACGACTAGTCATTTAAGAACGTCCCCAATGACTATGTTGCAAAAAGCAGTACGCCAGCATCCAAAGATGTCAAAAAATGTCGACTTTGGATGCTGGCGTATATGTTTGGGTCGGCGGGGGAGTTGAGTCTAGGCAATCATTGCATCGAGCGTGATGAGCTCCCTGAGTCGCTCCGTGCGTGTTTGCCCATGGCGCTTTGCTTTTGCGTCAAACGCATCAAGAACAGACTCACCCACACGTGCCGATAAAACAACGCTTGGCTCATCGGAGATCGACGGCCTTCCCAGCTTGATGGTGCGACCCTTCGGCCACTCATCTTTTTCGTATGCCTCCGCGGCTTTCTCCAACTCTCCAGGAGCAAACCCCATCATCTTTTCGAGCTGCTTAGCGTCCATAGCGCCTCCTATCGATCGACCCCGATTTCCCTGAGCACCTTGTGCGTAGGAGGGACAAGGGCGTGGTAAATGATGTAGCCATCTCGATTGGGACAATATCGAGCGATGAGCTCCATGAGACGGCTTCTTCCATCAAGTCCAACGAGAACGTAATCGATACCTCCATTTTCAAGATCACGCCTGAACCATGCGAACGCGGAGTTCCAGGCGCATGTAATATCCGTCTCCGTCAGCCCGTGCTTGAGGGCGTGGGGGTGGATTGCGATGAGCTCCATAAGGGCCTCTCTTTTTGTATACAGTTTTGTAGACAAAAATGCAAGCAGTTAATAGGGTTAAGCAGCCTGTTTTGATTGGACTTCTCGATGTAAAGTCGACACCGGAGGCTCCACCGTTTCTTCGTTTCTTAGCTCGGTATGCGAACGTCCGTTGAACTCCCAGAGGGGAGCGTCTTCATAGATTATCGAGAGGAGCTTGGAGACCTCGGCTGTTTTATTGCGTTCGTAAAACTCGGGCCGTACGACAATCAATAAGAAAGCTGCGTCTTCGGTAATTTGCTGTGCTGTTGGCATTCCGTTGAGCCCAACGGAACGTAAAAGCTTTGTCATGATGAAATCGAACTCATCTTCTCTTGCATGGAGATCAGATGCCTTGAGCTCAGGGTCTCTCAGGACGTACTGCTTGAGTCGTTCGGTAGATCGACTGCACTTTATATGCCCGCAGATGACTTCGTCATAGCTGAGCCTTTTGATTGGAAGACGTTCGTGACCGGCAAAGATGGCTGCCACTCTGATGCCAACGCGCCGTTCGCGCAGCGCGCGCATCTCACCGGTGTATTCGCTGTGCCGTTCATATTTTCGATAGGAGTATCCGTAGTCATCATAGTAATAAGGGGCTTCATCGACAGCGTCATCGAGCTCTGGCGCTATTAGATAGAGTTTTCTATCTCTGGATATAATGCAGGGATTGTCGATTTGTCCCGATTCGTTCCTGATTTGCCAAATAGTCTCATTTATCTCAAATCTCGAGACTGGATTGGGGGCACAGGAGTTGTAGAGCTCAATAAGTTCATCGAGTGAAATGATTCCGCAGGCATCTGTGTAGGCGCGGGCGAAGCGCCGTACTTCTTGATTTGATTCAAGCACACGGCGCTCCCAAGCATCCAAAGTGTCCTGCGGACTTCGATAGCGGGCATGACGATCGATGCGCAACGCGCTCCAATGGTTATCCGCGGCAACGTTCATCAGATCTAAGCGCAGATCTTTGTCGGCGACGTGAGCGAGCGACTGATAGTGTTCTAGATCAAGCTCCGGTCGAAAACCCATGTCTTCCGGAACAATTCGTGCGAGCTTTATGCAACGCTTGAGATAAGTCGGGCCCAGGCTTGGGCTAAAGTGCTGCTTAAGGTGGCAAGCGATGGGCGAGAGTAAGCCATTGAGATTGGAGATGGGGTATCCGGCAATCTCTTGCTCGAGACGGCGCCCGATGAGCAGAGCCCCTTCCGAAGAGGTCTCATGGTTGATACCTTTCTGGCCGAGGTGTTTGGCCTCGACAATCCTGCTGATATCTGAGCAGGTGTTTGAAATAATGTCGGGTGAAAGGGTTGGAATCTTTTTAGCCATAGCGATGCACTCCTGTGTGACTCACGGATAACGGAAACGTTTGGTTGTGAGTGCCGTTCTTTGATGGCGACGGCGAACAGGAGCGCAGCCTGTCTGAGGTGGGCGAGTGCAGTAACCACCGATCTTACTTACCGAACCCGCTCCAGCGTGTCATTGGGGACCTCCGCGGGAGCTCTCGACCAGTCTCATACCTCGATGCGAGTATAACATAAATATCAAACGCATGTTCGATAAACTTGAGGAACTGATTCTCACTAGTCGTTGGGGGCGTTCTTTAACGACTAGTCATTTAAGTGCGTCCCCAATGAGTGGTCCCCAATGAGTGCTAGAGCAGGTTTTTCTGTACCCACGCGATGATGTCGCTCGATTCGTAGAGCGGCTTTCCGTCGATGAACAGGCAAGGAACCTGGCGTTTTCCGCCGACGGCGATGAGCGTCTGCTCGGCATCGGAATCGGTCGAGATATTGCGCTCGGGGATGGTCACACCGTTATCGGCCAAAAAGCGCTTGACCTTTATGCAATACGGGCAGCCGGTCATAACGTACAGCTCGAGCTTGTGATCAGTAGCCATAGGTCTCCAATCGGTTGAGGTTTCGGTTGAGATACCCAAAGCCGCCGCAGTCTATGCGCGATCCATTGATGACTCGATGGCATGGACCAGAAACGCCGTGGCTCCGGTGCCGCAGGGCTTGTCGTAGTAGTCGATAAAGCGCTGATCGGCAAGATAGCCGTGGGCGAGGCCCAGGTACGCTTCGTTCTGGGGTTCGCGTCCCCAGTTAAGGCTAATCCATCGACGGTGCATTGCGACAAGCTTGCGAGCCTCGCTGCCTTCCGGTTCGCCATCGCCCATGGCAATCGAGAGCTGACCCAAAATAGCGCGTTCAAGTTCCTTCATGTCGTTCCATGTCTGAGGATCCATGTCCAGCAATGCTTCGTTTGCTGCATCGATAGCCTCATCGCCATAGCGCGCCCGCGCCTCGGCGCCGTAGCGCTCCTCGTTTTCCTGCACGGTGTGCCAGCGCTCCAGTTGCGGCAGCACGGCGCCCATGAGCGAGACGGCTTCGTCGAGCGACATACCGGTGTTTTGTGCCAGGCGCGGGGCACAATCCTCGATCATTGCCTCCATGGTGGTGTCGTAGGTGTACTTGCCGTGGTCGTAGCACCACTTGCAGTAATGATCGGTCGTGGCGCCGTGAGCATCGGTGCCGCAGTCGTCGGGCGTGAGTATCATGCCGCAGCTCTGACAATAGTGCTCGGGCATTTCGAGCAGATGGGACAGAGGCTCGCCGGTTACGGCGGCAATGAGCTTCATCATGTCGATGCCCGGTGTGACCTCGCCGCGCTCCCAACGGCTGACGGCTTGGCGTGTGACGAAGAGCTTGGCGGCGAGCTGCTCCTGGGTAAGGTGATGGGCGCGACGGACAGCAATGAGCTTTTCCACAAAGGCCATAACGGCTCCTTTCTGCTGGTTGATGGCTTAAGCATACGCGGCGGCAGGCGCCCTTCCAAGCAACCGTTGGTTGCACGACGGGAGACCGCGGCGAAGAATTGCGCGCAACGCCCCGCACCTCCATGCCGTACAATGACCGGCATGGAACCTATTGCACACATACATACCGACCTGCCGCAGAAGTTCGGCATTCCGCGCAACAGCTTTTTGGCGCCCCATCTGCAGGGACGCATCGTCTTTGAGCCGGAATTTGCCTCCAACGCAGCAGTTGAGGGTCTGGACTCCTTCTCTCACCTATGGCTGCTGTGGCGTTTCGAAAACGGAACGCCCGGCGGCACGGCTAAGGACATAGCCGCCGATGCCAAGGCACAGGACAGGTCCGGCACCAACGCAAAATGGTCGAAAACCGTGCGCCCGCCGCGTCTGGGTGGAGCCGAACGCGTGGGCGTATTTGCCACACGCAGTCCGTTTCGCCCTAATCCCATCGGGCTCACCTGCGTCAAGCTCGATCGTGTTGAGCTCACCGACGATGGTCCCATCATTCATGTGCTGGGGGCCGACCTGCGCGACGGCACGCCCATCTACGACATTAAGCCCTACATTCCGTTTGCGGACTGCCACCCGGATGCGACCGGCGGCTGGATTGAGGATGCTCCGTGGCAAGAGCTCGATGTCGAGCTCCCGCAAACGCTGCAGGACATGGTCCCGCCCGCAAAGCTCCCCGGCCTGGTCGAGGTCCTTCGCCAAGATCCGCGCCGCGCAGGCAGCAAGCACGAGCCAAACCGCGTTTATCACTTGGCATACGCCGGACTCGACGTGTCTTTTACCGTTGACGGAACCAGGTTGACGATAACCGCCATCACCGACGCGCGAGACTAACCAGCCATTCGTTCGCACCCGTCAAATTAAGCGCCAAACCCCATGCCAAAACCGCCCATGCTGGTGGACAATAACGCCTACCAAAACAATCCGCTTTGCACGGGAGCTCAGCATGAAATACGACTTTATCTCGCTTATCGACCGCCACGGCATGGACGCCATCGCCGTTGACTCCTGGGGAGAAATTCCCGACATGGCTCCGAACGCACCCGACGAGGGCTTCGACCGCATCCCCATGTGGGTGGCGGACATGAACTTTGCCACGGTGCCCACGGTCCAGGAGTACATCATTCAGCGCGCCCAGCACCCCATGTTTGGCTATTTCAATCCGCGCCCCGAGTACTTCGACCGCATCATCGAATGGCAGAGCCGCCGTAATGGCGTCGAAGGCCTGCTCCCCGAGCATATCGGCTACGAAAACGGCGTGCTGGGCGGTGTCGTGTCGACGCTGCGCGCATATGTCCAGCCGGGCGATGCGGTGCTGGTCCACAGTCCCACCTACATCGGCTTTACCAAGTCCATCGAGGCCGCGGGCTATCGCATTGTCCACAGCCCGCTTAAGCTCGACGATCAGGGCGTGTGGCGTATGGACTTTGAGGACATGGAGCGCAAGCTCGCCCAAAACCGCATCCATGCCGCGGTGTTCTGCTCGCCGCACAATCCCTGCGGCCGCGTATGGGAGCGCGACGAGATCGAGCGCGCCATGGATATCTATCGCCAGCACGATTGCGTGGTGATATCGGACGAGATTTGGTCCGATATCATCCTGCCGGGTCACAAGCATATCCCGACGCAGTCGGTGAGCGAGGATGCCCGCATGCGCACGGTTGCCCTCTACGCGCCCAGCAAGACGTTCAACCTGGCGGGCCTGGTCGGCAGCTACCACATCATCTACAACGAGACGCTGCGCGACCGCGTGTGCACCGTGTCCAACAAGACTCACTACAACGAGATGAACGTCCTCTCCATGCATGCGCTTATCGGTGCCTACCAGCCGCAAGGCTACGAGTGGGTGGACGAGCTCAACCAGGTGCTTGCCGGCAATATCGAGTACTTCTGCAATTACGTGGACGAGCATTTTGAGGGCGTGGGCTATTCGCGTCCGCAGGGCACGTACATGGTGTTTCTAGACTGCACCGAGTGGTGTCGCGAACATGGCCGCGATATTCAGTGGCTGCTTGACGAGGGGGCGCGCGTGGGCGTTGGGTATCAGGATGGCCGTCCGTTCCACGGGCCCTGCCACATTCGCGTGAATCTGGCGCTGCCGCTTTCGCGCGTGAGGGAAGCGTGCGACCGCCTGGACCGCTACGTTTTTAATGCACGGTAAGTGCGCGCTGCATGCGGGGCCTTCTGCCAAGTCGGCTAGAAGGCCCCGCAGGGTAAAGCGTCTGTAACCATTGGGCGCTCGAGTGGTTTCATTTGCTATTATTTCTAGCATTTCAGTCTGTAAACAGGATCGTCTGGAGCTCGATGAAAAGACCCCGTCGCTCGGTTGCCATTTCGTTGTTTGTTGCGCTTGCAGTGGCGAGCGCTTTTGTCGTAGCGATAGCTGGCTGTTCTGGGTCGAATGACGAAGCCTCGACGTCTGCATCAAAAGGTCTGGACGCCTCGCAAGTCAAAGACGACGACCTTAAGACGCTCAACGTCGGCAGCGACCTCTATCCACCGTTTGTGTATACCGACGAGTATGGCGATATCGTTGGCCTGGATGTCGAGATATTGACCGAGGCTTTGGCCCGCATTGGTTACAAGCCAAAATACCAGCTGATCGACTGGGAAAAGAAAAAAGAGCTGCTGGCAAGCGGCGAGCTCGATTGCGTCATGGGCAGCTTTAGCATGACGGGTCGCGAAAGCGAATATCGTTGGGCCGGCCCGTACCTTGCGAGCCGCCAGGTGGTCGCGGTCAATCCCGAAAGCGACATCTACACGCTCGCCGATCTTGAGGGCAGGGTCGTGGGGGTGCAGTCCACCACCAAGCCCGAGGGCATTTTGCTCAACCGTACCAATGAAAAGGTTCCGCAAATCAAGGGGCTCTACAGCTTCTCGGACCGCTCATACCTGAACCCGGCGCTCGTCGAGGGCCTGGTCGACGCTATCGCCGCACATGAGTCCTCGCTGCTCACCTATGAAAAAGACTATGGCGTGACGTATCGCATTCTGAACGAGCCGCTGCTGGAGGTTGGTTTGGGCACCGCTTTCGATCTCAACGACACGCGCGGTATCGACGTTAAACTCACCCATGCCTACCAAGAAATGCTTGCCGATGGCACCATGGAGCGCCTGGTGTCAAAGTACTTTGATGACCCTGCACCATTTTTGAATATGGAGGGCCTGTCGTGATCGATGCGCCCGACTACACCGCTCAGGAGCGGGGCAATCATTCGACCTGGGTATGGCTCCTTGCCGCCCTGGTGGGTATAGCGCTCTCGGTTGTTGCCGGCATGATGAGCTACGGCTACGCCACGGCCCAGGCCGAGCAGCGCTTTGCCGACGTTGTCGACTACGTGGCGACGCAGAGCCTTTCCTACGATGCGTTTAACAGCGCTTATACGACCAAAAATCTGATTCGCGTTATGGAGATCGCCGGAGAGATGGCGCGCGATATGGAGCGCGACGGTTCGGTGGATAATGCCGCGCTGGAGCAATATGCTGACCAGTTCAACGTGAGCGCACTGATCGTGACGGACGCATCGGGCAATTTGGTGTCCGAGTCCTCGACGGATGGCGTGGGCTACGAGTCGCTTGCTACGTATCTCAAAGAGACGCCCGTGCTGGAGGTGGCAACCCATCCGCTTAAGTCCTATACCGCCCGCATTACGCTTGCGGATGATTCGGTCGCAGACATTGGCTGCGTACCCCGGCAGGATGGCGAGGGTATCGTTATCGCGGTAAGGCATCAGAGCGCGAAGGCAGTTGCAAGCAATACACTCAAACTGCAGAGCCTGCTTGATGGCTATGAAACCATCGATAGCGGCAATATCGTGATCGAAAACGATGGCAAGGTCGTTGCGACCAATGCCGTCGAACCCACCGTATTGGGCGTGTTCGACCTGCCTGCGACGGACGCCATCATTGTCGACGAAATTAAGGATCGATGCCTGCCCGGCAAAGTCCGACTGGTCAACGTCAACGGCGAGTGGTATTTGGGCACATACGGCAAAGCGCAAAAATTCTACGTGTACACCTATGCCTCGGCGCAGCGCTACTTTGAGGTCGTCGCGGCTGTCGCTGCCGGCGTGCTGGTGCTCTACAGCGGTGTTGTAGCCACTGTTGTGATGGTGCGTCGCCGCGCTGATCGTCGACGTTTGACGGACTTGCTGCAGCAGGAGCGCGACTATGGCGACAAGCTGGCAAAGGCGGCGCGTGAGGCCTCGTCTGCCAACTCGGCAAAGACGGAGTTTCTGCGTCGCATGAGCCACGATCTGCGTACGCCCATCAACGGCATTCGCGGTATGGTTGAGGTCGGCGATGCCAATGCGGACGATCTGCAAAAGCAGGCCGAGTGCCGCTCAAAGATCTGGACGGCATCGGGACTGCTGCTCGACCTTGCGAATGAGGCGCTCGATATGAGTCGCCTGGAGAGCGGCCAGGTCGATCTGGAGCTTGTTCCCACAAATTTGGTGACCCTCAACCACGAGGTGCGCGATATTCTGGAGCGCCAGGCCGAGGAGCGCCTGGTGACAATTATCTGCGACCAGCAGACGCTTAATCATCCCTATGCGCGGGTGAGCGTGACGCACCTCAAGCGCTTGTTGCTCAATATTGCCGGCAATGCCGTCAAGTACAACCGTCGGGGCGGTTATGTTCGCCTGACGTGCCGTGAGGTGGAGCCGGTGGATGGCGTCCCCGTCTATGAATACACGATTGCCGATAACGGTATTGGCATGAGCGAGGAGTTCCAGCAGCACCTCTATGAGCCGTTTTGTCGCGAGGAGCAGCAGGTGGAAGGCGCTTCATCGGGAACTGGCCTGGGTGCGCCTATTGCTAAACAGTTGGTCGAGCTTATGGGCGGAACCATGAGCTTTTCGAGCATTTTGGGGCAGGGGACGACGTTTACCATCCGTCTGCCGTTTGAGAAGTGCACGCGCTCCGAGATTCCTCAGGCTGTGCGCGTGGACGCGGGAGATGGCGATGCGCTCCAGGGCTTGCGCGTTTTGCTCGTAGAGGATAACGACCTGAATGCCGAGATTGCACAGTTTACGCTCGCCCGTGCCGGTGCCGTCGTGACGCATGCCAAGGATGGTGAGTCTGCCGTCGAGATGTTTGCCGCGAGCGCGCCGCACGAGTACGACGTGGTGTTGATGGACATCATGATGCCGGGCATCGATGGCCTTGAGGCCACGCGTCGGATTCGAGCGCTCGATCGCGAGGATGCCACGACCACGCCGATTATCGCCGTGAGCGCCAACGCCTTTGCCGACGATCGCAGGCTTTCGCGTGAGGCGGGCATGAACGCGCACCTGAGTAAACCAGTGAGTTCGCAGGAGCTCGTTGAGGCGCTTGCGCACATAGCCGCCGACGCTTCATAAGCATATGGCCCGGTTCCAAGGTGGGTTGGAACCGGGCCATATTGCTATTGATGAGGCTTGCTGAGGGGCTTACTTTTCGTGAATCTGCTTACCGCAGAGATGCTCAATCGTAATCTCGTAGAGTTGGACGCCCTTGATGTCTTTGGCGATTTCCTCCTCGACTTCTTCGGCGGAAGGGTAGTACTTAAGCGCGAGCTGGCGGACTTTGTCCTCGATAAACGCGGGCGCTTCATCTACCAGGCGACAACGGCCAAAGACCACGGTACTCATAACGTAGGGAGCCCAGTCATCGTTCTTGTACCACTCGTTGCCGTAAACGGTAAAGCAGATTTTGTCATCGCGCTTGAGTGCGTCGACCTTGTGGCCGGCTTTGGCGCCATGGAAATAAATCTTGTCGTGCTCGGCGTCGAAGAAGTAGTTGACGGGAATGGCGTACGGGTAGCCATCGTCGCCGTTGACGGCAAAGACGCCGCGCTTGCAGGTGGCGAGCAACTCGCGCGCTTCCTCGTCGGTGATGGCGCGTTTCTTTCGACGTAAGGGCCTAAACATCGTTGGTTTCCTTTCTGGCCGTGCATGGTGGTTGAGCACAAACTATAGCGAAACGGATCCGTATTTCTTAATGCGGGCGAGCATGTTTTTGAGCTTGTTAAAGTCGAGCGGCTTGGGCAGGTGAGCGTTCATGCCGGCATCGTGTGCCGCCTGGGCATCCTCGGCAAAGGCGTTGGCGGTGAGCGCGATGATGGGGATATCGGCCGCATCGGCCTTCTCGCTCAGACGAATCGCGCGGGTTGCCTCGTAGCCGTCCATGCCCGGCATCATGATGTCCATTAGAATCGCATCGAAGCTACCCGCGGGACGGCCAACGTATAGGTCGACCGTTTCGTTGCCGTCGGCGGTGCGAGTTACGACGATGCCCTCGCTTTCGAGCAGAGCCTGGGCAATCTCGGCATTGAGCTCGTTATCTTCTGCCAAGAGGACGTTCATGCCGGCAAGCGAGCAGCTGTTTGCCTGGCCGTCCGCACGTTCCCTTGCCTGAGGGTTCTTGTCGATATCGAGCGGAATCTGGACGTTGAACGTACTCCCCGCGCCAACCTCACTCGAAATCTCAATCGTGCCGCCCATCAGGTCAATAAGTGACTTGACGATTGGCATGCCCATGCCGGTTCCCTGGAACTTGCTGCGCGCATCGTCACCTTCCTGGGCAAACGGCTCATAGATATGCTTTAAAAACTCGGGAGCCATGCCAATGCCGGTATCCGAAACGCTAAAGCAAAAGAGCGCGCGCCCATCATCGAGTGGCTTGGTCTGTGAGCTAAAGGTGACGGAGCCGCCGCGCTTGTTGTACTTAATGCTGTTGTCTAGCAAGTTGATTATGATCCGTCGGATATGGGTGGGACTGCCGATCATGTATGGCCCCGTAGCGTACGGCAGGCTATTGTCCTGCATTGTGATGCCGTTACCGGACGCGCGGAGCTTACACAGCACCAGCGCATCGTCACAGAGCTCTTTGAGGTTAAAAGGAGCATGTTCCAGTGTTAGCTTGCGGTCTTCGATTTTGCCCATCTCGAGGATATCGTTGATCAGCGAGAGCAGGTGATTGGCGGCAACACGCGCCTTGGCGCGGCTTTCGCGGGCGACTTGCATATCGCCGTCTTTCAATTCCTCAATTTCGATAAGACCCAGGATGCCGTTGAGCGGCGTGCGGATGTCGTGACTCATGCGCGTGAGGAATGCTGTCTTAGCGGCGTTGGCGGCATCGGCTTTCTGCTGTTCTTTCTGCGCGCGGTGAAGCGACCAGACAAGGATGACGATGCCGGTGAGCAAAATGCAGATGACGACTGCCGAAATGACGATGCGGTTGCGGTAGAGAAGTCGGAACGCATCCGATTCTTGCGCCGAGTACGATGTGGGGGAATAACTGCTTGCAGAGAGCGATTCGCCGGCATTGACGATGCCCTTATTGATAATTCCCAACAGCTCGGGCTTGCCGCGCGAAATCAAACACGATAGCTGCGCCGTGTTGGTGAGTTCCTGCGTTTCGAAATCCTCGATGCCATAGGTGTCGCGGATGGTTTCCAAGCGCGTGCTGGGGACAATGATGCAACTTGCCTCCCCCTTATTGAGGGCTTTGAGCGCCTCGCCGCCATTTGGATATTCGGTTATCGTTGCGTCGGGGAAGAGGCTCTCGAGCTCAAGACGGTTGACGATCGCGCTCTGCGTGCAAGCGATTTTCTTAAGGTCGCGGTTCAGGTTATTGCTGCTGTGAATGGCGGTCAGGGAAACCGTTCCCATCGGGTTTGACTGCACGACCCCTTTCTGTTCGGCAAGCCAGTAGTCGCGAAACAGAGGTAGGGCGACATCGATAGTTCCGTTGGAAAGGGCTTTGACCATTTGCTTGTTATTTGAGATCGCGACTGTTTTAACCGTAATGCCAAACTTGTCGCGCAACGTCGTTGCAAGCGAGGCGAGCGACCCTTCCATCTCGCCGTCGTCATTTTG
>CATXJW010000047.1 GCA_958370325.1 uncultured Collinsella sp.
GACAAGGACCGTCGCGAGATCTACATCGTAGAGGGCGACTCGGCAGCAGGCGCCATTCGCACGTCGCGCGATGCCGAGTTCCAGGGTGTTATGCCCGTCCGAGGCAAGATCCTCAACTGCCTGAAAGAGGACTACCCGCGCATCTTTAAGTCCGACATCATCATGGACCTCATGCGCGTGCTGGGCTGCGGCGTGGAGATCAAGGACAAGCGCATCAAAAACCTTGGTGCCTTCGACCTAGGCAACCTCAACTGGAACAAAGTCATCATCTGTACGGACGCCGACGTCGACGGTTATCACATCCGCACGCTCGTGCTCACCATGCTCTACCGCCTGGTGCCCACACTTATCGACGAGGGCTACGTCTATATCGCCGAGTCGCCGCTCTACGAGATCAACTGCAAAGAGAAGACCTACTTTGCCTACACCGAGCTCGAGAAGAACGGCATCCTCAAGGAGATCGGCGACCAGAAGTGTTCCATCAACCGCTCCAAGGGTCTTGGTGAGAACGATCCGGACATGATGTGGCTCACCACCATGAACCCCGAGACACGCCGCCTGATCAAGGTGGAGCCCGAGGACGTCACCAAGATGGAGACCATGTTCAACCTGTTGCTGGGCAACGACGAGGCGGGCCGTAAGCGCCATATCTCCGAGCACGGCAAGGAATACCTGGACCAGCTGGACCTGCAGTAGCAGCAAATCGATAACGACGGCCCATAAGAAGTTCAAGAGGAAATCGTGGCAAAGAAGAAGACGAAGAACCAGCCAAAGAAAAAGCAGGTCAACGCCGAGAACGTCATCGGCCTGCACTCCGAGGTCACCGACCAGCCGATCACGCAGACGCTCGAGGTCAACTACATGCCCTACGCCATGAGCGTCAACGTCTCGCGCGCATTCCCCGAGATTGACGGCTTTAAGCCCTCGCACCGCAAGCTGCTCTACACCATGTACAAGATGGGTCTGCTCAAGGGCGAGCGCCAGAAGAGCGCCAACATCGTGGGCCAGACCATGAAGCTCAACCCGCACGGCGACGCCGCGATCTACGAGACGATGGTGCGACTGGCCACCGGCAATGAGGCGCTGCTCGCCCCCTTCGTGGAGTCGAAGGGCAACTTTGGCAAATACTATTCGGGCGACCTGAGCTACGCCGCCTCGCGTTATACCGAAGCCAAGCTCTCCCCCATCAGCGCCGAGATCTTCAAGGACATCGACAAGGACCCGGTCGACTTCGTCGACAGCTACGACGGCGCCATGAAGGAGCCACGCCTGCTGCCCACCACGTTCCCCAACATCCTCGTCTCGGCCAACAAGGGCATCGGCGTCGCCATGGCATCCGATATCTGCGGTTTCAACCTCAACGAGGTCTGTACCGCCACAATGCATTACCTGCAGGACCCCGACTGCGACCTGCTCGAGTATATGCCCATGCCCGATTTCTCCACCGGCGGCGAGATCATCTACCGCCGCGAGGAGATGGAGAAGATCGTCGAGACCGGCCTGGGCAGCTTCCAGATTCGCTCCCGCTGGCGCTGGATTCCCGAAGAGCGCATCATCGAGGTCTACGAGATTCCCTACACCACCAAGACCGATGTCATCATCGAGCGCATCGTCAAGCTCTCCAAGGAGGGCAAGGTCAAAGAGATCGCCGACATCCGTGACGAGACCGACCTTTCGGGCCTGCGTATCGCCATCGATCTTAAGCGCGGCGTTGACCCCGACAAGCTCATGGCTAAGCTCTATCGCTCGACCACGCTGCAGGATTCGTTCTCGTGCAACTTCAACGTGCTCGTCGACGGCTACCCCCGTGTTATGGGCGTGCGCCAGATCCTGCACGAGTGGGTCAAGTGGCGTATTGAGTCCACGCGTCGCCGCATTAACTTTGACCTGGGCAAAAAGTCCGAGCGCCTGCACCTGCTACACGGCCTCGAGGCGATCCTGCTCGACATCGACAAGGCCATCGCCATCATTCGCGGCACCAAGCTCGAGGCCGAAGTCGTGCCCAACCTTATGAAGGGTTTCGATATCGACGAGACCCAGGCCGAGTTTGTCGCCGAGCTCAAGCTCCGCAACATCAACGAGGAATACATCCTCAACCGCACCAAGGACATCGCCAAGCTCGAGGGCGAGATTGCCGAGCTTGAGGAGACCCTCTCCAGCGAAGAGAACATCAAGAAGGTCATCAGCGACGAGCTGGCCGCGGTCAACAAGAAGTACGTGATGCCGCGCCGCACGGGCAGGATCGAGCCCCATGAGGTTATCGAGGTAAGCTTGGAGCCCGAGGTCGAGGAATACCCGGTCACCATCATGCTCTCGCGCGATGGCTACCTTAAGAAGATGACGGACCGCGTGCTCAAGAAGGCGACCACTCTCAAGTACAAGGACGGCGACAAACCCTTTATCGAGTTCCCGTCCTCCAACACCCACGAGCTGTTGGTCTTTACCAACAAGAGCCAGGTGTACAAGTGCAAGGTTGCAGCGTTTGAGGACACCAAGTCGGCCCAGCTGGGCTCGTACCTGCCGACCGATCTTGAGATGGAACCCGACGAGAGCGTCGTCTGGGTCGTCGACCCCGAGGATTACAAGGCCGACGTGCTGTTTGTCTTTGAGAACGGCCGCGTGGTGCGCGTCGCGCTTTCTGGATACGTCACCAAGACCAACCGCAAGCGCCTCAAGAACGCCATCTACGGTGGCAGCAAGCTGCTGTATGCCCAGGTGCTCAAGGAAGATCGCGACATCGCGCTGGTCTCGAGTGACTATCGTTTGATGAACTTCAACACGTCGCTGCTCAAGACCAAGACGACCACCAACACGCAGGGCGTCCAGGCCTTTACCGCCAAGAAGGGTCGCTCGGTCACCACCGTCGGCACGACCGAGGAGATTCTTGGCGCCGGCGTCTCAGCCGAGAAGTTCACCGCGCAGAGCCTCCCCTCAGCCGGTGCCCTCATGAAAGAAAACGACATGCCGAGTCTGTTTGACTAGGACGACGGTGGCCAAACCGTCATGGTTTTACAAAGCAGCAGGGCCCGGAGCGCAGCAACATCGCGCTCCGGGGGCCCCGCTCGTTGCAACGTATATCATATGCCCCACACGGGAATCGCTTGGACATCCTTGGTAATAAGGTATGGATCCGGGGTTTGACAGACAACGTGTCCAAACCCAATTTCATAGCCGGTCAGGCCCTCGAGACAGGAAAAATTCTTTACAGCATCTTTGCCCACCGTGGCTGACATCTTCACCTCGACGGGATGGAGAATATGGCCCTCTTGAATGAGCAAATCAATTTCGCGCTTCTTTTGGTCTCGATAGAACCATACATCGCGAAGGCTCTTCCCCGCGTTCATAAAGCTCTTCAAAATTTCCGAGACAACGAACGTCTCAAATATATGCCCCGCCGCGGCCCCGTTGCGCAATTGCTCCGGCGTTATCCACCTCGTTAGATGACAAACAAGACCAGTATCCATAAAGAATATCTTAGGGGTCTTGGTCAGGCGCTTATCGACATTAGGCCAAAAGGGCTCGACAATCCGAACGATGTTCGACGCCCGCAAAACCGAGAGCCAAGCCTTCACCGTCTTACGGTCGACGTCAACGGTGTTTCCAATATCGGTGGCATTTAACAGTTGCCCCGTTCTCGCTGCGCACGCGACCATAAAGCTGTAGAACTTCGCCTCATCCTTCACGTTTACAAGATCGCGAACATCGCGTTCGAGATATGCGGCAACGTAGTCGGAATAATAGGAGTCCCAATCGATATTTGGGTCTTGCAGTTCGGGCATCGAACCCCTATGGATGATGTTCCAAATATTTCCCGAAGACATCTTAGAGGCCAAGGAAACCTTTTTGGGGATATACGGACGAGGGCCCTGGGAACCACCAACAAGTTCTCGCAAGCTTAAAGAGGGCATCTCCAGAATTCTAATCCTCCCCGCCAAAGATTCGCTCACCCCTTTCATGAGGTGATATGTCTGGGATCCCGTGAGGACGATTCGGCCCTTCTCCTCTGATTGATCGACAACCCACTTCACCGGAGAAAAAAGCTCAGGCACGCGCTGAATCTCATCAATGATGATCGGCAAATCATGAGACTCGAAAAACAGGGCGGCATCCTCTTTTGCAAGAAGATAATCCCGCGGGTTCTCCATCGAAACATAGTCGAATCGGTCGCCTAGATGTTGCTTGAGAACCGTCGTCTTCCCAACTTGGCGCGCTCCGGTCACCAGGACAACTTTTCCCTGTCCCAGCATCGAATCTATCATCTGTTCAATTTCGCGCTCGATGTACATAGAACCGCCTCCCGTTATGGAGCCTATTATCTCGTACAAACGTTAATTGGTCAAAATCGGGAGTGCTACTCCCGATTTTCACTCACAATCTTCTGCCTGATTCTGGATCCAGCAGGGTCTCGGAGATCGCCAAGCGTATGGGCGTCGCCAGCAACTACGCAAGCCAGTACAAGCGCCGCCTCCTCGAGGACGGCGTTATCGGGAAACGTGGACGTGGCCTCGTCGGCTTCGACATCCCCGCGTTCAGGGAATTCTTGAGCGAGAAGGCGTTTTAGCACACCGGAATTGTCCGCTGGGGCATCGACGCATGGCAATCAGCATTCCTCTTGATAAGGACAGCAAGCATTTCCACCAACACCGATTGCCATGCGTTCTTCTTACCCTTAGGCGAGCTTGCGAGCGAGCTCGCGCACCTCTTTCAACTTGGGCGACGATTCCATGCTGTCGCGCTCGGTCTCATTGCCTGACAACTCCTCAACTGTCTTGATTCTCTCTCCGAGAATTGAACAGCAAATCGTTGGCCGCAAAGTGTCGACTGTGAGAAAATTAACTAGAGCTTTCTCCTACTCGCGTGAGCGTTCGCGTGTATGAGCCTGGCCGAATCGGGCAGGCGCAATATAGATCCACGGAAACCGGCCTACGAACAAGGAGCGCCTTATGTATGGACAGCATGTTGCACCGCAAACCCATTACAAACGCACTGGCCTGTCTATCCGCAACGTCAAGCTTCATGCAGGCGCCAGAGTCGTTGCCTTCGGAGTAAGCATTCTTATGGCAGGGCAGCTTTTGCTACCCTGCGCAGCACTGGCGACCGAAATGCCCGAACCCGATATCGCAACACCCATCACCTGCGACGAAGTCAACGCGGAAGGCAGTCTCACAGCAACCACCGTCGATCATTACTACGATTTGGAGCTACCCCCTGCTTTCGAGTTGGTCCAGAACGAGGCTCTTGTATACGATTTTCCCGACAAACCCGAGGACTTCATCTACGGGCTTAACGACACCGTCCATCTCTTCAAGATCGACACCGATACCGAAAGCCTTATAAAAACCGAGAACCCCAAAGAGGCCAGCGTCTCTATTGCCCTGACCATGATCGACAATCACGTTAGAGCAACCGTAGTCTTTACAGGCAGTTACGCCGACGACCAAATCCCTTACAGGCTGAACCTCAACAGCTCAACCTACCTTGGCACACACGTTGACCGTGACTTCGACAGCGGGCAAGGGATTATGCACGAAACGCGGCACGATTACTACATCCGTTACGTCTTCGACAGTGACGTGCACTTGTTTGCAACCGATACGAGCGGTTCCAAACCCGAACCGGAAACCAAGCCCGAGCCCACACCGCAGCCCAATGCAAAAAAGCCCACGGCAAATCCCGTTTCCACCAAGGCAGTAGCGGCGGTTAAACCAGCCGGGGCCACCCTACCCGCGACGGGCGACAACGGTGCGATGGCAGCCGCCCTGAGTGTTGCCGGTGCTGTAGTTGCGGCAGTTGGCATTTCTGCAACAAGGCGTCGCAACCGCTAACTAGCATTTCGTACCCCGCAGACAAAGCTCTATCCCCGCTCCGATAAGCTTTACTCACCGAGAAGTTTCTTCCCCACGGAAATGAGCTTTTTCCAACGGTCGCCTTCACGCCATCGACGCCCCGCGAAACCGACGAAACAGACCGTGCCGAACCGCCATCGAGCTCTGCCCCATCGCAAACAGCGTCGACGGCGTCTTCTGGCAACATTTTTGGTCGCCATAGCTCCGATTCGGCAGGGCCCAGTCTCCGCTCGATCTCGAGCAAGACTTGTAAGGAGTCCACAGTCAAGATCAACTACGGAAATCGTGACGAGCCGATACCGCTCGCAAGCCTCCTTCGGAATAGGTGCTGAGCAGTTCCTGGGCATGGGCGAACTCGGGTCCCCGCCTCCAACCGAGCAGGCGGTTGACCGCGAGATTTCCCTGAACGCTGTGGACAAAGAGCAGATAAGCGTCCTCGCGCGAAAGCCCGGTCTTCTCCATAATCGAGGGAACCATCTGCTCTGTTCCGCACTCGATGACGCGCTGCGCCACGCGGGCGTACGCGTCGTCATCCGAGTAGAGCAGATAATAGTCATCGTTTGCCGGCGGGCGTTGGCAAAGGGCTCCCGACCCCGTCCCCTCGAGCGGAGGTGCCGCCGCCAGGGCCTCATCGATAAGCGCATCGAGCAGCGAAAACTTGTCCTCGTAATGCAGATAGAACGTACCGCGGTTGATATCCGCGCGACGGCAGATATCCGCCACCGTCATCTTTGCGAAGCCGACCTCGGCCAGCAGCGCAAAAAACGCCTCCCGTATGACCGAGAGCGTATAGCGTCGGCGACGATCGACCTTCCCCGCTTCCATGGCTCCTCCAATTGCAACGCTCAACAATGCCCAGCAAACGTTCGTTTATCGACAGCGCTTTGAAGCTGTTCATTGCTCTCGCATAAATCAACATGGATACTTTTTATAGACACCTGTCTATAATAGTCGAAAGAAGGTATCCAGTGACTCTGTACGAGCAGCTCGTTATCGAGCTCACCAACCGATCGTTTTCCCTTCAGGCCGCCTACCGCAGCGGCAGCACGCCCTACGACCTGAGTGACCGCGAGCCTAAACCCTACGACCGGCAGATCGAGGACTTTGCCCGCATGATCGATGAGACCGATTGCGTGCTTGTGGGCGGTGCCTCCGGTCTCTCCGCGGCGGGCGGCGGCGACTTCTACTACGAGGACAACGCGACCTATCGCAGGCATTTCGGCAAGTTCGCCGAGCGCTATGGCTTCAAGGGGGCCTTCGAGGGGTCGTTCTATCGCTGGCCCACCGCCGAGGCGCGCTGGGGCTATCTTGCCACCTTCCTCGACACCACGCTCAACGCCCCGCTGCGCCAGCCCTACAAGGACCTCGACGCCATCCTTGCTAAGAAGGACTTCTTTGTGCTCACCACCAACCAGGACACGCAGTTCGTAAAGATCTACCCTTGGGAGAAGGTGGCGGAGATCCAGGGCGACCACCGCTTCTTCCAATGCTCCCGCTGCTGCACCGATGACGTATGGGATGCAACCGAGCCCGTCTCCCGCATGATCGAGGCCATGGGAGACGACCTAGAGGTTCCAACAGAGCTCGTGCCGCGCTGCCCACACTGCGGGGCCGAAGCGTTCCCCTGGGTTCGCGGCTACGGCAACTTTTTGCAGGGCGAACTCTACGAGGAGCAGTACCGCAAGGCGTCCGACTGGCTTGACGCGCACGCGCATCAGAAGATTCTTTTCCTCGAGCTGGGCGTGGGTCGCATCACGCCTGCGTTTATCCAGGAGCCGTTCTGGGCTCTCACGGCGCAGTTGCCGCAGGCGAGCTACATCGCCGTGAACAACAAGACACGCTTTCTGCCCCGTGCGATCGAGGGCCGAGGCATGGCGATCCGCGCCGACATCGCCGACGTGCTCGCCGACGTGCGCAAGACGCTGGGAAGGTAGCGCATGGAAACGGTAAAGGCCGCTCGCATCGGTCGGGCACTTGCCGAGGCGGATCTGATCGTCATCGGCGCCAGCAACGGGCTCGACATGGCGGAGGGGCTCAGCCTCTTCCGCGCCGATGATCATTTTTGGGAGGCGTACGGGGACCTCGCCCAAGCCGACGTCATCAGCTGCATACTGCAGGGGCTCGCCTCCCCAGATGCAAACGTACGACGTCGATGGGCCGAGCGGTTCCATCAAAAGGAGTATCTCGAATATGAGCCCAGCCCGCTCATGAACACGCTGCGGCGTCTTACGGAGCATGCGGACTCTTTCGTGATCACCTGCAATATCGACGGGCATTTTGCTCGCGCAGGGCTCGACGAGAACCGCGTGCTCGAGACGGAGGGGAGCACGCGCACGTCGATCGACGAGCTGCGTCTCACTCATCCAGACGCCATCGCCGTGGCCCAGCTCGAAGAGCTTGCGCGCCTTGTGCGAGCCCATCGCAACGACAGGGTTGCCATCCTCGAGCTTGGCGTGGGACTGCGCAACGGCGTCATAAAACGTATGCTTGCTCAAATCGCAAACGCCTGCGAGCACGCCACCTATATCGTGTTTAACTACAGCCAGGCCATGGCGCCCGATGCTTCATGTGAGACCATTCTCGTTGATGGCGATATGGCACCGGCTTTTGAGGAGGTCGTCCAATGCCGTCTCTAGAAAGAGCAGCAGATAGGCTTCGAAGCCTTATCGACGATGCCGACGCCATCGTCGTCGGCATCGGCTCGGGCATGTCGAGCGCCGCCGGGTTCAACCATTACAACCGCGCGGGCATGACGCGTGCCGGAATGGAGGACTGGCAGCGAGCATTTGGCTTTAAGTGCCTTTTCGACGGCTTCTACCACCTCTACCCCAGCCTCGAGCAGCAATGGGCCTACTACGCGCGATACATCCATTTCATGCTGAGCGAACCGGCCTCACAGCCCTATCTCGACCTGCGCTCCCTCATCGCCCACAAGGACTACTTTATCCTGAGCACCAACGTGGACACCCAGGTCGAGAAAACGTTTCCCGCCGAGAGAGTCTGCAACTACCAGGGAAGCGTCGCGCATCTTCAGTGCAAGCAGCCGTGCTGCGACGAGCTCTTCGACGCGAAGCCCTACGTCGAGCGCATGCTCGCCGGCATGGCGGGGTTCGAGATCCGCAGCGAGGATATTCCTCGATGCCCGCACTGCGGCTGGCAGCTTGCGCCGTGGGTGCGCGACGACACGTTTCTGCAAGGCGGAGCATGGCGCGAGAGCCTCGAACGATACGAACGCTTTGTGCGCGAGCGCAGCAGTGGCCGCGTGCTGCTGTTGGAGCTCGGCGTGGGAGAGATGACCCCTGGCATCATCACGCTCCCGTTCTGGAGCATGACCGCAAAGCTGCCGGATGCGCACCTGTTGAGCGTCAACATCTCGAACGGCTCGGCTCCGCTGCAGCTCGGAAGCAAGGCAGAGGCGATTCAGGCAGACTTGAGCACACTGCTCTCGGTGGCGCGGGCGAGCGACGAGTAGCGCGGCGAGGCTTAAGCCTCTTTGTTAGTCGCTTTGAGATATTCCTCGTCGTCCACAGGCTCCAGCCACTCGTTGGAGGTCTCCTCGCCCGGAACCTCCAACGCCAGATGGGAGAACCAGCTGTTGGGCGCGGCGCCGTGCCAGTGCTTCACTCCCGGGGCGATGTTGACCACGTCGCCGGGGCGCAGCTCCTGTGCCGGCTTGCCCCATTCCTGGTAAAACCCTCGGCCGGCCACGCAGACGAGAATCTGCCCGCCGCCGCTTTTGGCGTGATGGGTGTGCCAATTGTTGCGGCAGCCAGGCTCGAACGTCACGTTGAAGACGCCAACCTGCTCGGTGGAAAGGGGCGCGAGGTAGCTTTGACCGATAAAGAACTTCGCGAAGGCGTCGTTGGGGGCACCGATGGGGAAAACCATCTCGTTTTGGTGCTGAGCCTTTGCGTCGGCGGCATCGTCGTCCGCCCAGACCTCCTTCGCCATGCGGAAGGCAGCCCACGCCTTGGGCCAACCCGCATAAAACGCTGCATGCGTAAGGATCTCCGCTATCTCCGCCTTGGTCACGCCGTTGTTCTTTGCGGACGTCAGGTGATATTTGAACGAAGAGTCCGTCAGCCCCTGCGACATCAGGGCAACCACCGTCACCACGCTGCGGTCGCGCAGGGAAAGCTCACTCTCTCGGCTCCACACCTCGCCGAACAGCACGTCGTCGTTGAGCTGTGCGAATTTGGGAGCGAACTCCCCCAGGGCGTCTCTGCCTGCCGTCTGTTTAACTGCCATGATCGATTTCCTCCTGTCGATGGTTTTGACACAAATCTGTTTCCGCGCGGCCAAGCGACCCGGCTAGATTCCCATGCCCATTCGTCGCGCCCGCTCCAGAGCGGGATGCCCGGCGATTGCGCCCACGCCGTTCACGCCGCCGGCGAAAACCGTTCCAGCGAGCGTGCAGCGGGAGAAGCAGTCAGCCCATCCCTGCACTGCCTTTTTCGCGCCGTCGAAGGTTGAGCGCCCGTTCTCCGCCGCCGTCGCCAACAGATATGTCTCGGTGAATGCATAATCGGAGCCAAAAAGCGGGTTAGCGCGGTCCAGCATGGTTTTGAGCTGGCCACAGACGCTGTAGTAGTAAACGGGCGTTGCGAACACCAGGACATCGGCGTCGTGCATCTTGGCGGCAATTTCCACGGCATCGTCTTGGATGACGCAGTGCCCCAGCTTTAAGCAGGCAAGGCAGCCCCTGCAGAAGCCCATTTGCTTCTCGTGCAGACGCACGGTCTCAACGCTGTGACCTGCCTCCCGCGCGCCGTTGGCGAAAGCCTCCGCCAGCGTCTCGGAATTGCCATTCTTTCGTGGACTTGAAGAAACTATCAAAACCGTTTTGCCCATTACGGAACACCCCTTGCGCTCCCGATTTACATTGACGAGAATGAAGGTAATACCTAAACCTGACTTTAGGTCAAGGAATGAATTCTACATTGTTTCGGAGGAGCCATGTACACAATCGGACAGGTGGCTGAGATGTTCGGTTTGCCCGCTTCAACGCTGCGATATTACGACAAGCAGGGATTGTTCCCGGGATTGGAGCGAGCGTCCGGCATTCGCCAATTCGGCGATAGGGAGCTCGAGGCACTTCGGGTCATCGAATGCCTGAAGAAGGCGGGGATGGAGATCAAGGACATCCGGCTGTTCATGGAATGGTGCGCAGAGGGCCCATCAACATACCCCCAGCGCAAGGCTATGTTCGAGGAGCGGAAGGCCCACATGAAATCGGAGATCGCGAACATGAACCGTGCGCTCGATATGCTGAAGTTCAAATGCTGGTACTACGAGCAGCTGAATCAAGGCGACAACGAGGCTGAGCTAAAGGCACTGATTCCAGACGGTTTGCCGGCAGAGATTAAAGAGGCCTACGAGAACGCCCACGCCCGATAATGCCGCCCGATGCTCGGAGGGCTTCGACGAGGAGTCGTTTTCGGGTAGGAATGCAAGGAAAAGGCCCCCGAACCAGAGGGTTCGGGGGCCTTTATTCCCGTTATTTCGCTGGTGGCTTTGCTTTGCGGCGATGTCAAAACAGCATCAGACGATACTCGGCAGTACTAAAACGCGAGTTCAGAACACAGTTCCCGCTATTCCCACTCGATGGCGTCGGTTCTGCCGTCCCGTCACTCCAGTTACACCCAGTTTTCGGCATCGACACGGAACGCGTGCCGCCGAATGACGCGATGTCGCGTTTCGTCGGCTTCGGGGACAAAAGCTGGGACAACCTCAAAAACTTTTTTCAAACTCAGGGCTTTGAGTTTTTGTTTTTGTCCCAAAGTGCGCGGCGGGTCGCCTTTGGAGGCTCGATGGCGCCGAAAACGCCCGTTTTGAAACTCAACCGCCCTTTTGCCCGCAAGCCGCCAGCTGCAATCGCAAGTGAATTAACGCGGGTGGCTTGCGCGCCATTTGCAAAACCCCAGGTCGCAGGTCTTCGCCATTCGTGAACAAAGTGAGTAGTCTCAGGTGGCTTGCTTATGAGTTGGCGAACGGGCCTTCAGGATTCAGGGCAAACATGCTGGTAGAATAGGATTCTCAAATCAATGACAGGAGACCGAGCATGGCCGAACCCCACGATAGGAAGCCGATCCTCACGATCGAGCAGCAGATAGAGCACCTCAAGCAGAAGGGCGTAGCCTTCGAACTGTGTTCCGAGGAAGAGGCCGCGGACTACCTACGCGACAAGTGCAACTTCTTCAAGCTCGCATCCTACCGCAAACTCTTCTCGAAATACGAGGGAGGCCCGCGCGACGGCCGCTACGTAGACCTCGACTTCGGCCAGCTGCGCCTGCTCGCGGCGCTCGACCAGGAGCTGCGCCACGCCCTGCTCGGCATGACGCTCGACATCGAGCATTTCCAGAAGGTGACACTGCTTCGCGAGATGGAGGACCGTGGAGAGGACGGCTACGCCATCGTGGCCGACTACATGGCATCGCTTACCACTGCAAACAGGGAGTACCGCCTGCGCGAGCTCAAGATGAGCGGCCGCAGCCCCTACAGCTCGAGCCTCTACGCGAAGTACTCCGGCGACATGCCTGCCTGGGCCTTCCTTGAGCTCACCTCGTTCGGCACCCTCATCGACTTCGTGCGCTTCTGCGCCAGGCGATGGGGCGACAGGCGCCTCGAGGCCTCCCACTACGACCTCAAGCGCGTGAAGTCCGTCCGCAACTGCGCCGCGCACGGCTCGTGCCTGATCAACTGCTTCGCCGAGAGGGGCGCCGCCCGGGGCTCGGCGTCCAGCGGCGTCTCCCGAAGGGTCGCCGCCGTGGGAATTCCCAAGGCGACCAGGAGGAAGTGGATGGGGAATACGGCCATGCAGGAGGTCGCGACCGTGCTCGTGGCGCACTCCGGCTTGGTACCCGAGGGCTCCTCGCGCTCGCGCGCCGCATCCGAGCTCGCCGAGATGTTCGCCAGGGCCGACGGCGAAACCGAGGCGCTGCCCGACAAGGGGCCCGACGCCGCAGCTCGCTCCGCGCTCGAGTTCCTTCGCAGGTTGACAGAATCGCTCGGGTTGGTAGAATAGCCTGCAGATAGCAAAACCTTCACGGTTTTAGGGGCGGACTTGCGCAAGCGACTCTGCCCTATTTTTATATTCACTCGCTATAGGAGACGGGTGATACCTGGGTCAATGACAGAACTGAGAAGCCCGGAATAATGGAGCCAGTTAGAAACCCTCGGGTTTGCGGGGCGGGATCGTGAAAGCGATTCTGCCCTATTTTTTTCCTCCGTCTGCTCCAAATCAAGTAGTTCGAAGATAGCCTGTAGGCGCCATCGTGGGCGCCTTTTATCTTCAGGGAATCAGTCGGTCGTTCATGAACGCAGCCATCGGCCGCTTCATGAACGAGCGACCGGCTTGACCTAGATCGAACCGCCTTCATCTCCGTCTAGGCGCCGGCAATCAACATCGTTAATTCGTGCGTGCTACAATGCGGGCACCAGAGATGAAAACACAGTCCCCGTCGGGTAGTCGTGGGCGTGCGGGAGTCCGCATCAGTAACCTGCCTCCTTGGTTGTCCCTTCTCTGCATGGTCATCTACGTAAAGGAGGAACCAGCCATGCAGACCAGCGTGTTGGCCCTTCTTGGGTCACAGACCGGGGAGGCGAGGGCCTCCGTCGGGAACGCCCCGAGCAACCGCCATATCCAAGGAATGGCAAGGCGTCGATCGCTGTGCGGACCAGGACGCCGAAGCGGGCCGTCCGTCAATCGGAATGCGGGTCAGGATGCTGCAACGCGATCCCAACTGCAGGATACGGCTCCTTTGCGGTTGCCGCAAAACCTGCTGCCAACATTCTTACTATCCGAATGATACACACATCCCTTGGGATTGTTTCGCCTGGCCAGGGCCATCTTCAGCGCCTCATCGGCCAGCTCGGCGGGCGCCTCTTCCAAGCGTAATAGCCCTGGCGGGTCATCCATGCGACCAAAGATGCAAAAGAGATCGAATGGCCAGAAAGGATTGCCCTTACCGACAGGCAATCCTTGACAAACGAACTTTAGCCTCCTTAAAATTACATGGTTTTTCAAACTGAGCCAGCGAAGGAGGGGTGTCGTGGTTGGTCTTTTCCGCACGTGGATGAGCGCCTAAAAGCGGCGCTGTTATGGCGTCGCGCTGTTTTTGCACGCCATTCCACGATTGGACATAACCATGATGTTTGAAACCTCTCGGCGCAGGTCTGTTTCGCTGTGCCGTTCATGGCAATTTAAGATTTGTTTCGTATGGGGCGGGGAGCTCGTGTCGACATTGACGAGCTCGATTCTCCA
>CATXJW010000048.1 GCA_958370325.1 uncultured Collinsella sp.
TGTTACAGATCGAGACATTTCCCTGGTGTCGTTGGGGTGGGGCTGCAGCGTATTCCGTCTCCCACATCCCCTCTTCCTTCCGTTAACCGATATGCTCGACTTTAGGTCGCTGCATTGGGTAATAATGGACAAATGTTCAAGTTAATCGTGAGGGAGGAGCTCGATATGGCATCTGCCGATCGTTCCACGTTGTTTATCAATGCGACCATTCTGGATGGTTCGGAGCATATGGAGCCGCAACCCGATATGGCCGTGACTGTTGAGCGCGGCGTCATCACCTGGATGGGGCCGAGTGCTGTGGCGCAGGCGCCTGCAGGTGCCGAGGTTATCGACCTGGGTGGCGCGTATCTCATGCCCGGTCTCATCAATATGCACGTGCACCTGTGCGGCTCGGGCAAGCCTGTCTCGGCCGGCGATGCGGGAGCGCTGATGAAGAAACTCGATAATCCCGTGGGCCGTGCCATCGTGCGCCGCATCCTCAAGGGCAGTGCCCAGCAGCAGCTGGCAAGCGGCGTGACCACGGTGCGCGGCGCGGGCGACCCGCTGTTTGCCGACATTGCCGCGCGCGACGCTATCGACGCCGGTAAGTATCAGGGTCCGCGCCTGGTAGCGCCGGGAACGGGCGTCACGGTGCCGGGCGGCCATGGCGCAGGCTTGTTCGCCCAGGTGGCCAACAGCCCCGTCGAGGCAGCCGAGCAGGTGCGAGACCTGTATGCGCGCGGCGCCGACGTCATTAAGCTGTTCGTGACGGGCGGTGTGTTCGATGCGACCGAGGTGGGCGAGCCGGGCGTGCTGCGTATGCCGGTGGAGGTTGCCGCGGCGGCGTGCAAGGCGGCGCACGAGGTGGGCCTGCCGGTTATGGCTCATGTCGAGAGCACCGAGGGCGTGAAGGCCGCGCTTGAGGCCGGGGTCGACACAATCGAGCACGGTGCCCCGATGACGCCCGAGATCCTGGAGCTGTACCGTGGCGCCGCGGGCACGCAGCTCGAGGGACGTGCGCCCAGCGTTACCTGCACTATCAGCCCGGCGCTTCCGTTTGTGTTACTCGATCCGGAGAAGACCCATTCGACTGACACGCAAAAGAAGAACGGCGACATCGTGTGCTCGGGCATTATCGAGAGTGCTCGTGCGGCGCTGGAAGCTGGCGTTAAGGTGGGCCTTGGCACAGATTCGAGCTGCCCGTTCGTGACGCAGTACGACATGTGGCGTGAGGTGGCCTATTTTGCCAAGTACGTGGGCGTGAGCAACGCCTTTGCGCTGCATACGGCTACGCAGGTCAATGCCGAGCTCCTGGGGCTGGGCGGCGAGACCGGTGCGATCGAGTGCGGCAAGGCCGCCGATATCCTGGTGACGCGCAAGAATCCGCTCGATGACCTGTGCGCTCTGCGTGAGCCGATACATGTGATGTGTCGCGGTGATCTGGTACGCAAGCTCAAGGTAAAGCGTATTCCCGAGGTGGACGCCGAGCTCGACGCGATTATGGCCATGCCGGCCGAGGCGCTGGCCGAGGAGCTCGCCCGCGACGGTGTGGCATAGGTGTGACAAAGGTGTAGCTCCGTTGCCGCATGTAAAAAGCCGAGGTCTCAACACGAGGCCTCGGCTTTTTTATCGAACAAATACTTAAGATTTGGGACAAACAAACCTGATTAATTTGTCCCGCGTGCGGGCGCTAGGAGCGGGTTTCCATCTTAGCGTGGCACTTGGGGCAGGTGACGCGGATCTTGCCCTTGCCCTTGGGGACGGAGAGCATCTGGCCGCAGTTGGGGCACTTGAGGTATGCCGTGGTCTTGCGACCCTTCCACATCTTCTTGGCCGTGCGCTTGGCGCGCTCAAAGTCTTCCTTGCTCGTTCCAGCCGCGCGCGAGGTGCCGGCCGCCGCAGCGCCGCCGCCCAAGCTGGCGACAAACTTGCCCAAGCCGGGGACGTTCGCGGTCGCGGTGACAAAGGCAGCGTTTTCCTTGCGACGCGCATCGATGTTTTTGGACAGGCCGCGCAGCACGCCAATCACGATCACGGCGATGGCGATCCAGCTGAGCCACTGGATGCGGGCTATCGATCCGATCATCGCGATGACGATGCCGGCAAAACCCATCACGATGGTGAGTTCATCGGCACCATTGCGACCCTTCATAAAGTCATTCATGCAAATTGCCTTTCGTTCGATATGCTGCTCGCCTTTATACCCGATTTAGAGCAAGGGGGACAGGTTAATCTGCACCAAGGTGGTGCAAACGTACCTATCCCCGATACACCAAGATGGTGCAAAGCAGTCTGTCCCCAATGCCCCAATTACTTGGAGAGCTTGTCGACGACGCGTTCGATCTCGGCGAGCTTGGCGGCTTTGAGGTCTTCGTCGCCCGATTCGATTGCCGAAGTCACGCAGCCCTCGATATGCGCCTTGAGCACGTCGGCGTTGATGCGCGCAATGAGCGCCTGCGTTGCCATGAGCTGCGTGGAAATATCGACGCAGTAGCGGTCCTCCTCGACCATCCGCAGGATGCCGTCGATCTGACCGCGTGCCGTCTTGAGCATGCGGGTCACCGATTTATGGTCTGCCATCATGGCGGGTCCTCGTTTCTGGTCGATGGGGTCGAATGCTTCTGGTAGCTGCTACGCGGCGGTCACGGACAGGGCGTGGAACTTCTCGCCGGCGCCCTCGACAGCGGCGGCGAGCTGCTCGGCGGTCACGGTGTCGGCGCACTCCACCTGGACGGTCTGAGTCTCGTGATCGGCGTCGGCGTCGGTCACGCCGGCCACGTTGAGCAACGCCGTCTCGACGGTGGCGTCGCAGTGGCCGCACATGAGGCCGGAAGTCTTGATTGTGTATCGCATGGGTATTCCTCTCTGTTGTGTCGGCTTTCCCAGGCACCCGACCTTGACCTTCAAGCCGTCGCTCGCGTACCAAAGTGCGCGTCGCTCCTCTTTCAGGTCAATCTCTGGCACCTGGAAAACCCGTTCTAAGTGGACTTAATGGTGAGCCTATTTTGCCACTTTGGATCTAAAAGTTCGCAGGCGCAGGGCATTGCTTACGACGCACACGCTCGACAGGCTCATGGCCGCGGCGCCGAACATCGGCGAGAGCTGCCAACCGGTGAGGGGGAAGAACACGCCTGCCGCCAGCGGAATGCCGATGCCGTTGTAGAACAGCGCCCAGAACAGGTCCTGCTTGATGTTGCGGATCGTGGCGCGCGACAGCTCGATGGCGCGCGCAACATCCATGAGGTCGCTGCGCATGAGCACCACATCTGCCCCTTCTTTGGCGATGTCGGCGCCGGTGCCGATCGCAAGGCCCACGTCGGCGCGCGCCAGGGCGGGGGAGTCGTTGATGCCGTCGCCCACCATGGCGACCTTGCCGCCCGCATCCTGCAGTTCGCGCACGTGGCGTTCCTTGTCGGCGGGGAGGACGTCGGCGATGACCTGTTCGCTGGTGAGTCCCACGCGGCGGGCGATAGCCTCGGCCGTCACGCGGTTGTCGCCGGTGAGCATGCGCACGTCGACGCCGAGCTTGCGGAGCGCGGCGATGGCCCCGGCGCTCGTCTCTTTGACCTCGTCAGCCACGGCGATGGTGCCGACAAACTCGCCGTTCTTGGCAAAGAACAGCGGTGTTTTGCCCTCGGCGGCAAATTGCTCGGTAAGACCCGCGGGCACGGTAACGCCCAACTCGTTCATCAGGCGTACGTTGCCGGCGGCGATGACATTCTGCCCCTCGCGCGCCGTTACGCCACGACCGGGCACGGCGGCAAAGTCCTCGACCATGCGCGCGACAATTCCGCGTGCCTCGCACTCGGCCATGATCGCCTCGGCCAGCGGGTGCTCGCTCGAGCGCTCCAGCGCGGCAGCGAGCTTCAGTAACGCCTTTTCACTCATAGCGGGCGAGCCGTCGGCGCGCGCGACAACCACAATGTCGGTCACGGCCGGCTTGCCGCGGGTGACCGTGCCCGTCTTATCGAGCACCACGGTGCCCACGCTGCGCAGGTTCTCCAGCGCCTCAGCGCTCTTAAACAGAATGCCCATCTCGGCGCCCTTGCCGGTGCCCACCATAATGGCGACGGGCGTGGCCAGGCCGAGCGCGCACGGACAACTGATCACCAGCACGGCGACAGCGGAAGTGAGCGCCTCGTTGATGCTTCCGGTCAGCACCATCCATGCCACAAAAGTTACGGCAGAGATTACAAACACCACGGGCACGAACACGCCGGCGACCTTGTCGGCCATGCGGGCGATGGGCGCTTTGGTGGCGTTGGCGTCCTCGACGAGCTGGATAATCTTGGCGAGCGATGTCTCGGCACCCACCCGCGTGGCGCGGAAGGTAAACGAACCGGTGCGGTTGACGGTGGCGGCGTTGACGGTGTCGCCGGCGGTCTTTTCCACGGGTATGGACTCGCCGGTCAACGCACTTTCGTCCACGGCCGAGCTGCCCTCGAGCACCACGCCATCGACGGGGATGGACTCTCCGGGGCGCACGCGCAGGACCTGGCCGGGAAGGATACTGTCGACGTCGACGGTGGTTTCGGTGCCGTCGTCGGCAACGACGGTCGCAGTCTTGGGTGCCAAGTCGATGAGCACCTCGATAGCGCCGCCGGTTTTGGATTTGCTGCGTGTCTCGAGGTATTTGCCCACGGTGACCAGCGACAGGATCGTGCCCGCACTCTCAAAATACAGGTTGTCCATGCCCGTCATCATGGCCTTGTGGACCTGACCGGCGGCCAGCTGGTCGGCCATGATAAACATGGCGTAGAGCGACCAGGCAATGGACGCGGTGGCGCCGACGGCGATGAGGGCGTCCATGGTGGGCGCGCCGTGGACCAGCGACTTGAAGCCATTGATAAAGTAGGCGTCGTTGACGTAGACGATGGGGATGAGCAGGACGAACTCGGTGAGTGCGAGCGTCATGCTGTGGGTGTGGTCGGTGAAGATGCTGGGCAGTGGCCAACCGAGCATGTGCCCCATGCCTATGTAGAACAGCGGGATGAGGAATACGATCGAGATGATGAGGCGGGTGCGCATGGCGGAGGCGGCGGCCTCCAGCTTTTTGGTCGGCGACTCCATATGGGCGGCGCCGGACCTGACTTGCGTGCTGCCGTTTGAGCCGGCGGCACCGGTGCTCACATCGACGGGCGAGGCCGAGTAGCCCGCGCGGTCGACGGCGGTGCAGATATCGTCGGGGGAGACCTGCGCGGGGTCGTAGTCCACCAGCATAGAGCCGGCGAGCAGATTGACCGCGACGCTCTCGACGCCGTCGAGCTTGCTCACGGCACGGTCCACGTGCGCCTGACAGGCGGTGCATGTCATGCCACCCACATCGAATTTATCTTGAGCCATGGCTTCTCCTTTCTGTGGCTCGGTATTGGAATTGTTAACCTGCCGATACTATACACCCATACCCCCTGGGGGTGTCCAGTAATAGTTGGAATGTATGACTTTTCATTACAGATGAGGGTGGCTGCTCAATCGGTGGCCGTCTCTGCCAAACATCTCAATCTGTAACGTCTGGACCGGTTTTTGAACCATAGCTGTTACAGATTTAGACAAACAGTTGACGGGAAACTCAATGTCTTGATCTGTAACATCTAGAGAGGTTTTTAACCCCTTACTGTTACAGATTGAGATGTTGTCTCGCGGGGCGGGGGTTTGTCTCGATCTGTAACATCTAGACCTGTATCTGCCGAGCTAGTGTTACAGATCGAGACAATTGCCGGGGAGGGGTTCCGTCACGGCAAGACGCCCGCCGCCTAGATGCAGAACCCGGGGATCACACAGGTTAGCTTGTTTGGCTTTTCCGCAGGCGTTGCGTACGTAAAGACGTCGCCGTCGTGCCCCACGCGATTCAAATAGAGTGTGCCTCCACTCTCCGATGTGTCAGGGCTCACCGTGCGCTCCCACCAACAGGTGTCCTTGCCCTTCCACTGGCGGACCATCGTCTCGTTCGTGGAATACGGGCTCACCTTGAGCTCGCGGAAGAGCTGATACTCCTTGCCCTCGCCGTTGTAGATGTCTGCCAGGTAGTGATAGTCCTCGGCAAACGAATCGGGCGGTTGCGTACCGCACAGCTCGACCATGGCGGGCAGCCAAAGGGTTGCGGGCAACTCGCTCAGACACGATGCACTGTTGGCGGCGCCAACGTTATTTGAGATCTTTTTGACGGATTTGATGAGTGCGCGCAACTCGTTGGGCAGCAGCTTAAGGCCGTCGCCGTTGAGCCATTCCCGCAGCTCGCAATCTGCCCAGCCGGCGCTCGGCGGTTCAGCCGCAGCGTTGCGCTCGGCAATACCCGCATCGAACATAAACGTCAGTCCGGCCTTGCCCGTCCCGTCCAGAAGCTCATCGTGACGGATGCCCACAAGCTGCGCGCCAACCTCCAGCCCGTTGGCGAGCTTCACACGCTTGGTACACGGATAGGGGATATGCCCATCAGTGTCGAGCAGGTGGTAGCGCTTGGCAATCTCGCGTGCCTCGCTACGGGTCTCGGCGGCCTTAATCTTGAGCGAAATTTCCTGCAGCTGATCCCAGGCGTAGTCGTCAAGCGAACCGCGGATGCCGTCCAGGTAGTCGGGGATGCCAAAGCCATGGGTTGCCGCCCCGATAACGCCGAGCCCCGCAACGGCTGCAACGACGCCGCCGATGACAAAGCGGCGGCGGGTCATGGCATCGTGACGGGCCTGCTCCAGGATCTCTCGTGCGCGCTCGCCGGCGACGTCGACCTTAAGGTGCGTGCCAGAATCGATATCAATTGCGGCCTCGTCTCCTGCACCCTCGCGGTCCTCAGATTCTGCAGCGGGGAGGTATGTCGAGAGCACCTCGAGCATCTGCTGCTCGGTAGGGCGATCGCCCTGTTCGACCGAAATGCCTTTCATGATGATCTGGACAAGCGCTTTGTCGCCCTCGCAGCGCGGCTCGAGCGGCGCCGGTTTGGTCTTGGTCTTTATGAGGTAGAACGAGCCGGTCGCCGCGGCACCCGTCGACTCGACATCGAACGGCTTGCGACCGCTGTAGAGCTGGTACAGAATGCTCGAAAGCGCATAGACGTCGATCGCGGGCGAGCGGCGAAGGGCCGCGATGCCTTCGATATCCTGCGTGAGCATTTCGGGCGCGGCGTATGCGGGCGTGGCAAAGCGCCAGATGTCGGCGCGCCGGGTGATCGTGTCGTCGCCGAGGGCCATGGTCGCGGAGCCCATGTCGATGAGGCAGGGGTCAAAGGAGCAATCGGCAATCTGCTGCTCGAACGTTCGGCTGGTGGTGCGGAACATGATATTGGCAGGCGACAGGTCGCGATGGACGACCGGATTCACAAGGCCTTGGGTCATCAAGAGCGCACGAAGCACGGCGTTTCCGACGGCGGCGACCATCTGGGTGGTCAGCCCGCCCGAGGCGTCGTGCGGAAGCAAGGGCAGCGCCTGCTTGAGGGAGGTGCCCTCGACCCACTCCATGAGGATGAGCGGGTCATCCTCGCACGATCCGTAGCCATAGACACGCGGAAATCCGCGCAGGTGCGAGACGGTACACAGATGACGATACTCCTCGAACAGCGCGGCGGTGTTGGCCAGGTGAGCGGCCGATTGCTCGGCGGAGCGGTCGGGGGCTTGGCCGGAAAGGATGGCGTTGTCCTTGAGTAGCTTGACGGCAAAGACCTCGCCGCTCGTGTTGGTCGCGCGCAGCACGTGCCCGATGTTGCCGTTGTTGCGGTGGGCCGTCTGGAGAATAAGCGTCATAAACCGACGCTTGGCGTCGTCCTCGGCGCTGGGGTCGACCGCCACGGCGGTGTCGAACGTGTCAAGACGGATGAGTTTGTCGCCATAGGCGCTATCGGTAGTATCCATGGCGTTCCTTTGTCTAGCATGGGTTGCTGCGCGTATACGTGGGCAGTGTGGATATCGGTAAAGTACCATGATAGCCACGCTGCCCACGTATACCGCTGAGTATTGTCGTTTACGACGCAGAAGGTAGAAGACGAAAGACGGACGGCGACCGTCTTTCGATCGCCGTCCGCGCTAGTCCACAATGACAAGGAATGTCGTGTAGAGACCCAGATGGAGCCTGTCGCTGTTTTCGATTTCCACTGGGGGATAGATCTTGCCGGGCTCGCGTTGGTCGCGCGGCGGCTCGATTACGATATCGCCGTCGCCCGCGCCCGATTCGAGCACTGTGCCGTTGGTCGACCCAAGGCCCTGGGCGTACCAGCGTCCACCTTCGAGCCAAATGCGGAGATGCTCGCGCGATGCATCAGCGCCTACATCGGTGATGCTGGGCGAAGTTTTGGGCAAGGACCCAATTACCGTGCCGCGCGGATCGCGTGTGAGGGGATGGATTTGCATGTCGGCGCAGTTGTCGGCATGGGTTCTGAGCAGACCGAGGTTGGGGGCGACAGTGCGCGGCTGCTCCAGGCTGCTCATAAAGCCACGTCCGACGGTAGTTTCGGTGGTGCCAAAGTGCCCGCCTGTCTTGCTGTCGCAAAAGCGCTCGACGGTGGCCACGCCTTGGATGGGGTCGGCGAGCGCCCCCGTTGCCACAAAGAGCATAAGGTAAAGCGTGCTCTTCTCGCGCACGGCATTGCCGTCAAAGTTGTCGATGTGATTGAGGGCATTTGCATATAGGCGGCTGTCCAACTTGTAGCTGGCGAGAGCCGACATCATTTCGTTGGCGGCCGGGCCGCGATAGTGCTCGGCGATTGCCTGATAGGCGGACTCGCCGCCGCCGAGCTGGCTGCAGATTGCCGCGGAAAGATTGAGCGTGGTGACGGCAAAGTCGCTGTAGATGGCGGGCGCGCACTGGTCAGGCTCGCGATGGACGATGTAACGGGTGAGATACGAGCGGTTGGAAGAGCATTTCTCGAGCAGGGTACTGCCGAGATAAGAGTTTCCATTGATGAGCATTCGGGCGATCTCGAGATGTTTAAGACCGCCGAACGAGCGAATATCGTTATAGAGGACCGAGCAAGGCGTCTCTGCTGCCACGGATACCTCCTTTGATTGCTTCCTAGCCAATATGGCGATAGGAATTAATGGCCCCCGGTGGGCGACGTATTAAATGGCTGCGCAATATATAGCGTAACCAAAGCAACATTATAGGCCACATGTTCGAAATTGCAGGAAGACTGAGAGATTTGGTTTGGACTGGACGGAAATCCCCCTCTGTCTTGATCTATAACAATTAGGACCGATTTTACTCGGTAACTGTTACAGATTGAGACGTTTGTGAACCGTGTCGACCGTTTGTCTCGATCTGTAACACGTAGAGGAAGATTTGCCCTGTTGATGTTACAGATTGAGACAATTGGCCCAGACCTGCTCCGTCATCTGTGGTTTACGTGGGGGCATACGGAGTACGGGTATACTAACCCGCGGCGAATCTGCTCCATCGCTTAGAGCTGCTGCGTCTGGACGGCGCGCGATAGGGCTGCCAAAGCGATCGCCAGCGTGCTGAGCAACGTCCTCTCTGTGCGCACCCGTTTTTGTATGTATTAGCGCACTACCAAGCACGCCCGCGCGGCCGCATGCCGTGCCCATTACGCGTGCAGATAAGGAACAACAACATATGCGTAATTCTGTATCCGACGTTACGGACGCCGAGATTCTGGACGAGACCCACGAGGCCATGACCCAGGCTGCCTTTGATGCCGCCGACGAGGCCAGCGCCGCCGAGACCGTCGAGTCCGCGACCGAGAACCTGCCCGCCTTTGACGAGCTGGGACTTTCGGACGAGATGCTTCGTGCCATCGAGAACCTGGGCTACACGGCGCCGACGCCCGTGCAGGCCGGTTCGATTCCTGTGGTGCTCGAAGGCCGCGACCTGCTTGCCGCCGCTCAGACCGGTACCGGCAAGACGGCTGCCTTTTTGCTGCCGACCATGAACAACCTGGAGCACATCGCTCCGCCCAAGCCTGTGCGCGAGCGCAGCGGCCGCAACCGCCGTCGCGGCGCTAAAAAGCCCGAGGGCAACGGCCGCGGCCCCGTGATGCTCGTCATCACCCCCACGCGCGAGCTTGCCCAGCAGATCGACGAGGTCGCGAGCAAGATCGCCGACGTCACCGGTCATGTCGCCGTGACCGTCGTGGGCGGCGTGAGCTACAAGCCGCAGACCGCTGCCCTCAAGTACGGCTGCGACATCCTGGTCGCCACGCCGGGCCGTCTGGTCGATCTGATCGAGCAGGGCGCCTGCCACCTGGACGAGGTCAAGGTGCTGGTGCTCGACGAGGCCGACCGCATGCTCGACATGGGCTTTTTGCCCGCCGTCCGCCGCATTGTGCGCGAGACGCCGGCCGAGCGCCAGACGCTGCTGTTCTCGGCGACGCTCGATGAGGAGGCCGTGGGCGAGATCACCGACCTGGTGAGCGACCCGGCCCGCGTGGAGATCGCGCCGGCCACGTCGACCGCCGACACCGTCGACCAGTTTGTGTTCCCGGTGTCCATCGAGGCCAAGAACAACCTGTTGCCCGAGTTCCTCAAGAAGGAGGGTCCGGAGCGCACCATCGTCTTTATGCGTACCAAGCATCGCGCCGACAGCTGCTGCCGTCGTCTGGAGCGTAAGGGCATCAAGGCCGCCGCGATTCACGGCAACCGCAGCCAGGCCCAGCGCGAGCGTGCCCTTTCGGCCTTCCGCGACGGTACCGTCGACGTGCTGGTGGCGACCGACGTGCTCGCCCGCGGCATCGACATTAGCGATGTGCGCTACGTCGTGAACTTTGATGTGCCGGCCGAGCCGACCGACTACATCCACCGTATTGGCCGTACGGGCCGCGCCGGCGAGCTGGGCTGGGCCATCACGTTTGTGACCGAGCAGGACGTGGACGAGTTCTACGAGATCGAGAAGCTCATGGACAAGACCGCCGACATCTACGAGGCCGGCGACCTGCATGTGGGTCCCAACCCGCCCGCGGTTGACCCCGAGCGCGACCCTGCCGCCTTTAAGGTGAAGAAGAAGACCAAGCGCGGCAAGTCCAAGAGCAAGAAGAAGCTTGAGCAGGCACGTCGCGACGGCAAGCGCAACGGCGATGACTACGGCGATGTGGCCGGTCGTTCCAACCGCGGTCGCGACGAGCGCCGCGGCGACGGCGAGCGTCCGAGCCGTCCCAAGCGCGGCGGCAAGACCCGCGTGCGCGAGGGCGTTCAGGCTCGCGTGGACGAGGCTGTTGAGAGCGTGGCTCGCGAGGTGGCTGCCGAGGAGCGCGCTGGTGCTGGTGCCGCTGAGCAGCCTGCGCGCGGTAACCGTGCCGAGCGTCGTGCCAAGCAGTTCCAGGGCGAGGCACACCGCCGCCGTCGTGAGGACGAGGATCGCGGTGGCCGTCGTCGTGTCGAGCGCGAGGACGAGGGCCGTGGTTCGCGCGGCGGCAAGCGCGGCTCGGGCGACCGTCGTCGTTCCGGTCGTGATGACGAGCGCAGTGGCCGTGATGAGCGCCGTGGCGGCGAAGGCCGTGGTTCGCGTGACGAGCGTGGTACCCGCGGCGGCGAGTCCCGCGGCGGCAAGCGCTTTGAAGAGCGCGGCGTCCGTGGCGGCGAGCGTCGCGAGGGTGCTCGCGGCACCGGTGGTCGCGGCGGCGCAGGCCGTTCTAATGAGTCGCGTGACCGTCGTGATCCGCGTGCCAGCCGCGATCGTCGCGATGACTGGCGCAACTACGACGACACCCGCGAGGAGCGTCGTGGCGGCTATCGTGGTGGTCGCGGCGGCAACCAGTCCGGCTCTCGTGGCGGCCGCGCCGGCGGTCGCGATAACCGTGGCAGCTATGGCAACAGCCGTGGTGGCAAGCGCGGCGGCAGCTCCCGCCGCCCCGGTGACGGCGGCGGCAAGCGCAAATAGCATACGCATCGCCCACTAGAGCGAGGTGAACCAAGGGCCCCGAGCAACTACGCTCGGGGCCCTTTTTGTTTGCCGTATCCGATCGCTAGTTCAAATGTGATTTCCTCGGGAATGCATCTAGAAGATGCCGTGGGCCTGTTTCCTGCCATGCGGCAATGGGTCCCATGGGGTGTGCCGTGCATTTTTTGGAGTATTCAGCAGCTCTAGCTGGCTGCATACGATTCGGTATTGCCAACGGTGGCCTTCAGATACCCCCTATGAGCGTTTTGAGTTAGATTTCGCCGTTTTTCGAAGCAAAGGTACGTCATTCTCGCTATGTCGGAACCCTAAATGACGCAGCGCCCTACAGTTTTGCTCGCCCGCGGCGGTGCTGGCGCGGTCACGTTGCAGAATACTCCGTTTTTTGCACGGGCCAGGATGGGGTACCTCAGGAGAACACGGCGGTATCCCGTAATTATATACAATCTGTACCGTAATTTATACAAAACGAAGAGGCAGACAGCGTAGGGTGGGTGCATTGGGGTGCTTGGTGCACCAAAACGGGGATCCCATGCGCCGTATACTCTGTCTGAATGTGAAAACGGCTTGACGCGTTGCCTGGCGTAGGGGGAGGGTGCCTCGATGAGCGTATTCGAAATTGTGTTTAGTCCGACGGGTGGAACGCGGAAGGTGTCTGGCCTTGTGGCCGGGGCGCTGGACAAAAAGACCGTTACCGTCGATCTGACCGATAGCGGGCTAGATTTCAGCGCTGTCTCGATGACTGAGGACGACGTGGCCGTAATCTCTGTGCCGGCGTATGCCGGTAGAATCCCGGCTGTGGTGGCTGACCGGTTGGGCATGGTGCACGGCAACGGGGCTCGGACTGTTTTGGTTTGTGTATACGGAAACCGCGCGTTTGAGGACACGCTCGTAGAGCTGGAGGACGTTGCGAAGCGCGCCGGATTTAGGGTGGTTGCAGCGGTTTCTGCTATTGCCGAGCATTCCGTTGCTCGTCAGTTTGCTGCTGGGCGACCAGATGCGCAGGATGCGGCGCAGCTCGCAGAGTTTGCGCAGCAAATTCAGCAAAAGCTGTTGGCTGAGGATGCATCCGAGCCCTCTATCCCCGGCAATCGTCCTTATAAACAAGCTGGAGGCCACCGCATGGCACCCGAGGCAACAGGGGATTGCGTCTCCTGCGGTGCATGCGCCGCGGCGTGCCCCGTTTGCGCTATCGACAAGGGCGACCCCAAGCGAGCAGCTGGCGAGGAGTGCATCTCCTGCACGCGCTGCATCGCCGTATGTCCGCGAAGCGCTCGCAAGCTTGATCCCAACAAGCTATCCGCTGTTTCCCAGATGCTGAGCAAGGTTTGCGTCGTGCGGAAGGAATGCGAGCTCTTCATCTAGCGCATACGAAATTGCTGCAAGGAGCGTCTCTGGGTGCCGGCGGGAAAGGAACGTCCCTAAGTGCCGCTTAAATACCGTTTATCGAAGAATAAATACCGCTCACCGGTCATAATGACTATTCTGGCTTTGCTGTTGCCTACAATAATCCCCGTAAAAAGAAATGCGGAAGGTTACCGAGTCCCTCGGACGTGGGCCTAACCAAAGTCTTTGAACGGGTGCGTCTCTATGGATGCATTCGCTTGATTTTGGTTGGGCTATATTTATGAAGGGACATGCCACCATGGGTTTCTTTTCTCGCCTGATGGGCGGTTCGGATGAGCAGAAGACTGCAACCTCCGAGTTCGAAATCCTCGCTCCCGTTTCCGGCGAGCTTGTTCACCTAGAAAAAACCAATGACCCCGCTTTTAGCAGCCGTGCAGTGGGCGATGGCGTTGCTGTGGTTCCCCAAGAGGGAACGGTGTGCGCTCCTGTTTCCGGCACCGTCGCGGCGCTGTTTCCGACTGAGCACGCGCTGGGCATCATGTCCGA
>CATXJW010000049.1 GCA_958370325.1 uncultured Collinsella sp.
ACATCATCATCCAGTCCGCCATCAACAGCTTGGGCACCGAGGTCATGGCGGCATCCAGCGCTGCCATGAGCCTGGAGTACGTGTGCTACAACCTACTCAACAGCTTTAGCCAGGCCTGCACCACCTTTGTGGGGCAAAACCACGGCGCTCGCCAGATCGACCGCTGCACCAAAACGCTCAAGGTCTGCCTGGTCGAAGGCGGCATCGTCGCGCTCACCACCATCGTCATCATCGTCGGTCTGGGGCGCGAGATCCTGGCGCTCTTTAACAGCGATCCCAACATCGTCTCGATCGGCTATATCCGCGTGTGTTCGATCTTCCCGGCGTACGCCTTTAGCATGTTCTACGAAAACATGTCCGGTTACCTACGCGGCTTTGGCATCTCGCTTATGCCCGCCCTCATCACCATGATCTGCGTTTGCGGCATTCGCTTCTATTGGGTATTCTGCGTGTTCCCGCACTTCCGCACCTTTGCGAACATCATGATGGTCTACCCCATCAGCTTGGGCACCACAGCGTTCTTTATGGTCGTGGCGGTACTACTCTGCCACCCGGCACGCACCTATCGCGCCGCCCAAGTCAAAGCGACAGCCCGCTAAACACCGCACTCAACGTCACGCCAGTCATTAATTGACAATATGAGAGCTCATATAGTCGATAAAGCGCCTCGTGGCGATGGGCATGGTGTCCCAGCTGCGCCAGGCGGCCACCACGTCGCGCGAGGGGGCATGCACGATGGGCCGCACACAAATATCGGCTCGCATGCCCTCCACAGTACGACGGTAGAGCATGCTCACGCCTAACCCCTCCTCCACCATCGCCATAATGGTGTAGTCGTCGGTCACCTCACTCGTCACGTGCGGCGACAGCCCATGCGCCGCGAATGCATCGAGTACCAGGCTCTGTTCGCCCTCATCCAGTAACACAAACGGTTCGGACGCCAGGTCGGCGAGTGTCACCTTTTCCTTTGCCGTCAGCGGATGCGCGGCCGGCAACAATGCTACCAACTCGTCGTGATAGACCACGCGCTTCTCGAGCCCCGCGGTAAATCCGCGCGCCGTAAAACAAAAATCAACCACGCCATCGTGTACCCATTGAGCGTTGCGCGTGTAATCGCCCTGCTTGAGGGTAAAGCGTACGCCCGGGTGCAGCGCACCAAAGTCGCGGATCACGCGTGGCAACACGGTACGACTCACGTTGGTAAATGTCGCAATGCGAATATCAGTCGAGGAGAGCCCCAGCAGCTCCTGACGCTTGCCCTCAAGCTCGGCCTCGGCAGTTACGATTTGGCGCAGATACGGCAGGTACTGCTTGCCGTCGCGCGTAAGCGAGACGCCTTGCTTACCGCGCTCGATAAGCGTGGTACCCAGCTCGCGCTCGAGCGCCTTGACGGCCTGGCTCACCGCACTTTGCGTATAGCCTAGCTCGTCGGCCGCGCGTTTCAGGCTGCCGCAATCGACCACCATACATACAATCTGATATCGCGATGCCATCGTGCCTCCACATCGGTGTAGCCGTAAAACGTTTTGCCAGGACTTTTTCTACCTACATTAGTATTGCTTAATCATACTGAAGATACATTCGCTTTACTACATCCAAATCTGGGAGCAGAATCCTTTTTGCGAAACCGTTCTGTAACAAAAGGAGTCCCATGGATCGCAAAAAAGCAATCGCGCTCTCGTTTTCCGTTCCCGTCGCATGGGGCTTTTCGTACCCCCTCATGAAGATCGGCATGGACAGCATGAACGCCACGAGCATCGTTGCGCTGCGCTGCATCATCGCCTTTGTGGCCTGCCTGCTGCTCTTCCACAAGCACGCGCTGCGCATCAACCGCGACCTCATGGTTCGCGCCGCCATCATCGGCGCCATCATGGCAACCGAGCTCACCTGCATGTGCTTGGGCTCCAGCCTTACCTCCGCCTCCACCGCCGGCTTTTTGCAGAGCCTGACGGTCGTGATCGTGCCGTTTGCCAACGCCGCCCTGCTGCGTCGCGCCCCCGAGCGCAAGGTACTCATCGGCACCGCCATCGTCACCTGCGGTATGCTGCTGCTCTCGGGTGCCGACTTTACCAGCCTGAATCCCGGCGCAATCATCATGTTGCTCTCAGCCTTTATCTATGCCAGCCACATTATCGTAGCCAAGCGCTTTGTCGAAGAAGTCGACCCACTGGCCTTGGGTGTTTGGCAGCTGGGCTTTGGCGGCCTGTTCTCGGGCATCGCCGCGTGCACCTTTGGCGGCTTCACGCTTCCCAGCACGCCCAACGAGATCGTCGTGGTCGTCGCGCTCGCACTCATCTGCTCTGCCTACGGCTTTATCACCCAGACGCTCGTGCAGCCCCACGTGCCCGCCGAGACCACCGGCTTCGCCTTCTCGCTGGAGCCGGTCTGCTCCGCCGTCTTCTCGTTCTTCCTGGTCGGCGAGGTCCTGAGCCCCATCGCCTTCTTTGGCGCCGCCCTCATCCTCACCGGCGTGATGGTGGCAACCGTCGAGCTCCCGCGCCTTCGCTCGCAAGGACACGCTCACATGGCAGGAGCGCCCGAGCGCGTCTCGTAGACCCCTCTCTTCATGCAGCCGCGGCATAAAGGCAACCGGTGCGCCTTTACAATAGATGCCAACAGAGCATCTGCCATAAAGGAGCCCCATGGACACCGCAACTCGCGACCGCAACATAGCAACTTGGTTGGGCGATGCGCCGCAGCCGGTACGTGACACAACGAACCAGCTGCTCGAGCGCATCGCCCTTTTACGTGCCGAGCAAACCATCTACCCGGCACAAGACGACATCCTCAATGCCCTCGCCTATACACCGACCGACCAGGTCAAGGTTGTCATCTTGGGTCAAGACCCCTATCACGGACCCAACCAGGCCATGGGACTGTCGTTCTCGGTCCCCGTGACGCAAACCAAACTGCCGCCGAGCCTGCGCAACATCTATAAGGAACTCAGCGCCGATCTGGGCTGCCCCATCCCCGCCACGGGAGACCTGACCCCATGGGCACAACAGGGCGTCCTGCTCCTCAACACTACGCTCACCGTGCGCGAGCATGCCGCCAATTCGCACGCCAAGCTGGGCTGGAGCACGCTCACCGACTATATTATCGAACGCTGCTGCCAGTTATCCCAACCGGTAGTCTTTTTGGCATGGGGTCGCTTTGCCCAGCAGATGGTCGAAGGAAAGCTCGCCGCGACCGGCGCGGGCAAGGCAAGCGGCAAGTTCTGCCTTGCCTCTACGCATCCCTCACCGCTTTCGGCCAACCGTGCCACGGCAGAACTCCCCGCTTTTATGGGGTCGCGCCCCTTCTCCGCTGCCAATCGGCTACTCGAGCAGTACGGCTCGACCCCCGTCAACTGGACTTGCCTCGGCTAAAAACCGATACATCAAAAACGCGCCCGACGGCTTTCCATCGGGCGCGTTTCCTATTCGGGCCAAATAAATTGTGTGCGGCCGGCCTCGCCGCCATCGATCAGCAGGCTCTGCCCGGTCATAAAACGGTTGGTCACGCCCACAAAGTAGATCCACTCGGCGATCTCTTGGGCAGTGGCCCAGCGCTTAAGCGGCGTAAGCTCCATAATCTGGTTCCACAGGCGTTCGTCTTCCATCACGCAACGGTTGAGCGGCGTGATAACGCCGCCCGGGTCCACACTGTTGGCGATGGCCTGCGGCGCCAGGCGGTTTGCAAGGTTCTTGGTGTAGGCGATAACGCCACCCTTGCTGGCAGCATAGGCGGGAAACTCCGATCCCGTATGTCCGCTCGCCGACCCCACATTGACCACGGATTGGATAGCAGGCGCTGGCTTGGCAGCAAGCCCCTCTCCCACAAAGGCGTAGCGCTCGGTCACGTTGATGGTGCCACGCAGGTTGGCGGCGATGTCATCGGCCGAATCCTGTACACCGGCAACGTTCACGATTACCTGAGGCTCAAGGTCGCCTGGAAACGAATCCGGTTCGCGGACATCAACGATCAGATGGCGGTAGCGCTCGTGCTCGACCGCCGCCGGCAGCAGGTCAAAGCCCACGACCTCGTGGCCCTCGTCTAAAAAGCGCTGCACGCACGCGGCTCCGATACCGCCCGAAGTGCCCGTGATCAAAACCCGCATACTTGCTCCTTAGGCGGTTGCGTGGCGCTCGAGGTACTCGGCGCCCACATTCTCACGCTCCCAGCCACGCACGACCTTGTAGCCCACGGGGCTCAGGAAGACCTCGCACAGCAGCTCGGCAACAGCGCCGGTCAGCGAGCACATAAGGACCTGCACCCAGGTCCAACCAAAGAACGTATGGCTCACCACAATGGCAAAGACCAGGTTGTCGATAAACTGGCCAACACCCGTGGACACATAGGAACGGAAGGCGAAGCTCGCAAAGTTATTCTTTTTGAGCATACGGCCGAGCGACTGGTTGAGCGTGGAATTAACCACGGCAGAAACGAGCATTGCCAGCGAAGAGCCCAGCACCACGTACCAGGTGCCGCCAATGGTGGCGTTAAGGGCGCTGTTGACCTCGATCATGCCCGTGTCGTAGTAGGCGCCCCACATGCCGGGCGTGAGCGAGCATGCCCAAAAGCACAGGCTCACGGCCAGGTTGACCAGCAGCGCGAGGATGGAGATTTTGATGGATGCCTTGGCGCCAAAGCGCTTACAGATCATGTCCTGGCACAAAAACGAAACCCAGCTCACCACAAAGCCGCAATCGAGTGCCAGATACGGCAGGCTGATGAGCTCTTTGTTGGCCAGTAGGTTCATCATGATGACGCTCACGAAAAACAGCGAAACCGTTGCCGCGGGAATGCTCCGCAACAGGACCTTGTAGTCCTCCATGACCTTCTTGATCATTATGTACTCCTTTGGTTTTAGGTTTAACGAGCAGGATATCGGACCCGAACTGCTCGGACGCCACGGTCTTGAGACGACGGTGGGTATGATAGCCGCTCACACGGCATCAGGCAAGTAAACGGCGCGGCAGCCCCGCAGGGCCACCGCGCCGATGCGCTAAAAGGCCACGTTGCCAAACTCCGACAGGATAAGGTCGGGGTTGTGGTCAGTTGCCCAATCCACGTTCCACGGGCTCGTGAACAGCAGCAGCTTACCGCCGCGCATGTCCTCGACGCGCAGGGTGTCGCGCGTGAGCGAAAGGCCCGGGATATCGATGGTGTCGGGGTCGTTCTGAATCCAGCGGATGTCCGTATAGGGCAGCGGCTGGCGACGAACCTCAACACGGTACTCGGCCTTGAGACGGCGCTCGAGCACCTCAAACTGCAGCACGCCGACCACGCCCACAATGACGCTCTCCATACCGGCACCCAGCTCGCGGAAGATCTGGATGGCGCCCTCCTGGGCAAGCTCCTCCATGCCCTTCACAAACTGCTTGCGCTTGAGCGTATCGACCTGCGTAATGCGGGCGAACATCTCGGGGGCAAACGTCGGGATCTGCGGATACTGCACATGGCGCTTGCCAGAGCACACGGTGTCACCGATGCTAAAGATACCCGGATCGAACAGGCCCACGATATCGCCCGCGTACGCCTCGTCCACGATGGCGCGGTCATCGGCCATCATCGACGTGCCCGTGGCAAGCTTAAGCTTGCGGTTGCCCTGCACGTGGAAGGCGTCCATGCCGCGCTCGAACTTGCCCGAGCAAATTCGCACAAAGGCGATGCGGTCACGGTGGTTCTTGTCCATATTGGCCTGGATCTTAAACACAAAGCCGCTAAAGTCATCGCGGCAGGGATCGACCGGTTCGCTGGTGAGCGTATCGGTATAGGCGCGCGGCGTCGGGGCCAGACGCAGGAACTCCTTAAGGAAGGGCTCCACGCCAAAGTTGGTGAGCGCCGAGCCAAAGAACGCCGGGCTCAGCTTGCCGCAGGCCACGGCATCCAAGTCGAGCTCGTCGCCGGCACCATCGAGCAGCTCGATGTCGTCCATCAGGTTCTTGTGGTTCTCCTCGCCGATGAGCTCATCCATGGCAGGATCGCCCAGCTCGGCCTCGATCTCGGCGACCTTCTTGGTGGCGTTGGCGTGGCCGTCGCCCTCAAAGGCGATAACGCGACGGGTCTGACGATCGAACACGCCGCGGAAGTTGCGACCGCTGCCGATCGGCCAGTTCATGGGATACGTATTGATACCCAGGACGTTCTCGATCTCTTCCATAAGCTCAAACGGATCGCGAGCCTCGTGGTCGAGCTTGTTCACAAAGGTGAAGATGGGAATGTGGCGCAGCGTACAGACCTTAAAGAGCTTTTTGGTCTGGGCCTCGACGCCCTTGGCGCCATCGATGACCATGACCGCGGCGTCGGCGGCCATAAGGGTACGGTAGGTATCCTCCGAGAAGTCCTGGTGGCCGGGGGTATCGAGGATATTGACGCAGGCGCCGTTGTAGGTGAACTGCAGCACCGAGGAGGTAACGGAAATACCGCGCTCCTTCTCGATGTCCATCCAGTCCGAGACGGCATGCTTGGCCGAGCTCTTGCCCTTGACCGAGCCGGCGGTCTGGATGCTGCCGGTATAGAGCAGCAGTTTCTCGGTAAGTGTGGTCTTACCGGCGTCTGGGTGGCTGATGATCGCGAATGTGCGGCGCGACGAGATTTCATCCGACAGGCTTGCCATGCGGATCCTTTCTTGCATTGAGTGCATTACGTCGTTGTAACCGCACTATTGTAGCCGCGAAATCCCGATCTAGGGCACCTATCAGGACAAATTCATCAGTCAGGGCCGGGCAGCCGGCCCAATCCGAATTTGTCTCTTGCGTAACTGTGCATAGTGTATATATACTGTGCTTACCGGTTATATACACGTGTAGCCCATCAGCTAAGGAGCCGCTGTGGACATCATCCTATCCAATTCGAGCGACAAGCCCATCTACGAGCAAATAGCCTCGCAAGTCAAAGCTCAGATCCTTTCGGGCACGCTCGCGGCGGGGGCCAAACTCCCCAGCATCCGTGCACTCGCGAGCGATCTTGGCGTGAGTGTCATCACCACCAAGCGCGCCTACGCCGACCTGGAGCAACTCGGCTTCATCTGCACCGTGCAGGGCAAGGGCTGTTTTGTCGCCGAGGGCAACCAGGAGCTCTTGCGCGAAAACCAGCTCTGCCATATCGAAGAACTGCTTGCGAAAGCGGCGAGCCAAGCCGAAGCCCTGGGCGTTACGCGCGACAAGCTGCACGAGATGCTCGACCTGGTAGTCCCCGAAACCATGCAGTAGCCATCTGCAAGAAAGGCTATACCATGCAAAACCTTCTAGAACTCAAAGGCATCTCACGCCGTGTGAGCGACCGTTTTTCGTTGCGAGACGTCACGCTTGCCGTGGAGCCCGGCCAGATCGTTGGCTTTGTGGGCGCAAATGGCGCCGGCAAGACGACGACCATTCGCGCCGCGCTTGGGCTTATAAAGCTCGATGCCGGCGAGGTGCATCTGCTTGGACAGCGCTGCGACGCCAACGCGCCCGACGAGACGCAACGCCACCTGCGCTCCCGCGTCGGTCTTGTCCTGGACACGTGCCCCTTCCCCTCCACGCTCAAGGTGGGCCAAATCGAGGCGCTCGTAGGCCCTGCGTACCCCACGTGGGACCGCAAAACGTTCGCCGGATTCATCGACCGATTTGGCCTCGACCCCAAGACAAAGGTCAAGGATCTCTCCCGCGGCATGGGCATGAAACTGCAGCTTGCCTGTGCACTCAGCCACAATGCCAAGCTGCTCGTTTTGGACGAAGCCACCGCGGGCCTCGATCCCATGGCACGCGAGGAGCTGCTTGATGAACTGCTTGCCTTTGTCGCCGACGGTCAGCACAGCGTGCTGCTCTCAAGCCACATTACATCCGACCTCGATCGCGCTGCCGACCGCGTCGTCTGCATCGATAACGGCTCGATTGTGTTTGACCTGCCGCGAGAGGACATTACCGACCGAGCCGGCATCGCCCACTGCACCCAAGCACAGGCGTCCGAGCTCATGGCTTGCGTCGAAGGCGCCCGTGCCGCCCACCACGCCTATAGCGTGGACGTGCTCGTGCCCAACCGTCGCGATGTGCTCGAGGCCTTCCCCGAGATTCCCTGCGACCGGGCAACCATTGATGACTATCTTCGCCTCATGCTGAAAGGGGCTTCGAAATGAAACGCGCCTTTATGTCTGAGCTCGCCATCGTCCGCACGCTTGTCCCGAGCATTGCGGGCGTCGGCCTGTTCATCTTCGTCGTACTGACCCTCGCCAACGCATCGGATGGCGATTCCGGTATGAGCGCCGGCGCCTGCGCGGTCAGTGCCATGTCGCCCATCGTGGTCATGAACTCGCTGGCCGGCTACGACAATCAAAACGGATGGGAGCGCTATCGGGCAACGCTGCCCATCTCGCGCAAAGACATCATCTGTGCACGCTACCTGAGCATCATTGTCTTCTCGGCCGTCATGGCGTGCGCCGCCGCGCTTCTGAGCATCGTCTCCATCCCGCTCTTCAACAGCGTGGGTATCCCCTCGACGGGACAGACCGTCTTTGAGACCGCAATCGCTTCGACCGCGTCCATGCTCATTTCCCTCATGATGGTGTTTCTGGCACAGCCGCTGTTCTTTCGATTTGGACACATGGAGGCGCTGCGCCTTTCCGTCGGCCTGTTTGCCCTGCTCGGATGCCTTGCCATGGCCACACTGAGCTCCTCCAGCCCCATCAGCAACTGGCTCATGTCGATTGCTGGGGCGAATCCCGATCCCGCCGTCCTCGGCTGCCTGTGCGCAGGAATTGCCGTACTGGCCCTCGCGCTATGTGCACTTAGCTGCATCGTCAGCACCAAGGTCTATCGGGCACGCGACCTGTAGACGAGCGCGGTATCATCGGGCATGCGCCGCAGATCTGGCGCGGTCTATTATGAGGAGGTGTCCAACCCGTGTCGTGGGTTACGGCAGCATTTGCATCGGCTTTCTTTGCCGGCATCACATCCATTTTGGCCAAATGCGGCATCAGGCACACCGACTCCGATGTTGCGACCGCCATCCGTACTTGCGTGGTGCTCGTATTTGCCTGGGCAATGGCGAGCATTTCTGGATCCATCGGAGCAATCGGCGCCATTCCCGCCAAGGCCTGGCTATTCCTCACCCTCTCGGGACTCGCCACCGGCGCCTCGTGGATCTGCTACTTTAAGGCTCTCAGTATCGGAAACGTCAACAAGGTTGTACCCGTCGACAAGATGAGCACCGTGCTCGCCGTCCTCATCGCCATTGTGCTGTTTGGTGAGACAGGCAACCTGGCGGTCAAACTCGCGGGAACCGCCGTCATCACGCTCGGCACCTTTTTGATGATCGAGAAAAAGCAGTCCGCCGGCGCAGGGCACAAGCAAGACCGAACCTGGCTCGCTTACGCCCTTGGCGCCGCCGTGTTCGCAGCACTCACCTCCGTCCTCGCCAAGATCGGCATCGAAGGTGTCGAGTCAAACCTGGCTACGGCAATCCGCACCTGCGTGGTACTGGTTATGGCATGGGCGATTGTGATTGCCAAGGGAAAGCTGGAGCATGTCGTGCGCATTGACCCGCGCGAACTCGCGTTTCTCGCGGCATCGGGCATCGCGACCGGCGCGTCATGGCTGCTGTACTACTACGCCATCGCTGCAGGCCAGGTGAGCGTCGTCGTGCAAATCGACAAACTATCGATTGTCGTATCGGTGCTGTTCGCACGCCTGGCCTTCAACGAAAAGTTGTCGCGTCGAAGCGCCATCGGCCTTTTCCTCATCGTGCTGGGCACCGCCGCGCTCACGATTTGGAAGTAGCGTCGGTACCAAGCGGGATCCAGCTCGCCTAGCTCACCCGCAAATCTGTGACAAATGGCACGTCCCCGGTCCGTGCGCAACGTTCTATAATCAAAGCGTCACGGGCCTCGGCCCAATTTCGATCATCCAAGGGGATGTCTTTTTGGTCATTGTTCTTTAGGGAACGGTCAATCGCATACAAATTGAAAACGGCCGTCTTGCGGCCGTGGTTTGTTGCGCCGTTCCGCCTCCGTCATCTGCCACATATGCACCTGATAGGAAAGAACAATGAACTCTGCAAAATCTCAATCCTTCCCAAAAGCAACCAGCTTCGACGCGGCACTCGTGCACTCTAAGATTATGGGCCCCAATCCCCTCAAGCTCTGCGAAGAGCTCTTCGCGATGTGCATATCCCCTGCGGCGTCCGCGTCTGCGACCTTGGATCGGGCACCGGCATTACCAGCGCCCTGCTTGCCCGCGAATACGGATTTGACACTTATGCTGTCGACCTGTGGAGCGATCCTGTCGAAAACCGCGCGTTCTTCGATTCACTCGGTATTCCCCGCAACACGATTCACCCTGTTAAGGCGGACGCCTCACAGGGGCTCCCGTTTGAGCACGACTTTTTTGATGCAGTCGTGAGCATCGACTCGTACAACTACTACGGCCGCGACCCGCACTATCTGAACGAGCGCCTACTCCCCTACGTAAAGCAAGGCGGGATGCTCTACTTAAGCATCCCCGGCATGGTTCGCGACTGCCACGACAACCTGCCCGCCTGCCTGCTCAAATCCTGGACACCCGAGCAGCTCGACTACATGCACGACATAACCTGGTGGCGCGCCATGATCGAGCCGACCCCCGGCGTCGAGATTGTCTCGATGCGGCCTATGCTCTGCACGGACGAAGCATGGGAAGACTGGCTCGCCTGTGACAACGAGTACGCAGCAGGCGACCGCGCTGCCGTTGAAGCCGGCGCGCTCGAATACCTCAACACCATCACCATCGTGCTGAGAAAGTTCTAAACAATAGCCGCGCGAGGTCGCAAACAAACGGCCTCGCGCGGCTTCTTTAAAACGAGTTCTGAACAAACGCAAAGCACAATACGCTACTTGCGCAGCGGCTTGGGCAGCGGAATGCCTGCCGCAATGACTGCGGCGATGATCATGCAGACGATACCCTTGAGCGGGAAGCACATGAGCAGCAGGCCCACGACCATAACCGGCTGACGCATGACCGCACCCATCGTCGATGCCGTGCAGACGGCGACGCAAAAGACCGGATCGGCACCGGTGAGGATGGCAAGGCCGTAGCCCAGGCTTACGCCCGAGAAGATAACCGGGAAGAAGTGGCCGCCGCGCCAACCAAGGTTGATGAGGGCGGGCGTCAGCATGGCCTTAACAAGGCCGGTCGCGATAAGCACGCCGGCGGGAATGGTGAGGTAGGTCTCCATAAGTACGTCGGCCTGGGTCTCACCGGCAAACATGGTGTAGGGCAGGACCGTTCCGCAGATGGCGAGCGCCAGACCAGCCAGCATTGCCTTGACGACAGGGCGCTCCCCTATGGCATGGGACAGTGCCTCGCTTGCATGCTCAGAGACAAAGTACAGCCAGCCGCATACGGTGCCGACCAACGCCAGCGGAATGAGCCAGACAAGCTCCAGGTTGCCCACCTCGGCGGACTCGAACCTCGGCATGCCCATGCCGCCGCCCATAAGCTGTCCGAGCAGCAGGTAGGTGCCCAGACCGCCGGCAATCGCAATGCCGTAGACCACGGTCTTTTGCACCTTGGGGAGCTTGATGGTGATCTCATCGGATGCGGGGTCCTCGTCGCCGTCGGCGCTACCGGCAAGCGGTGCCACAAAGCCAAAGACGGGCGCGGTAAAGAGTGCCGTCAGGGCAGCCTGGGTGCCCAGCAGCGTGAGCTCCCTAAACTCGGCGCCAAAGCGACGCATGCGATCGCCGACCCAGCTGCACAGACCCGCGATAACGCCGGTCAGGCCGGCCTCCGGTCCAATGCTTCCGCCAAACAGCAGCGGCAGCAATGCCGCAAGCGAAAGCTTGCCGAGGTTGTCGTACGGGTAGCGACCGTCTTGTTTAACCTTGGCCATCACCTGGTTGAGGTCATCGGTCTTGGTGCCCGTCATCTTTTCGTACAGACCGATCAGCAGGCCGCCCAGCAGGCAGACGAAAAACGGGTACGGCAAAAAACCGAACGGGCCACTCGCGAGCTCGGGCGAAGCGACGCCCAGCATGTGGGGGATCTCGGTCCATAGATAGTCGATACCGTGCTCCATCGCAAAGAAGAACAGCCAGACCGCGGCGCCCGCAAACGCACCGGTCACGGCCACGCTAACTAAAAACAGTGCACGGTTTTTGGGTTTTGCAAGGTTATCCATCGGGACCTCCCGTGGTCAAAATCGACAAAGATACGTTTTATTGTAGAGCGAGCGTTGCCCGAACGAGCCAACCATCTGCGCCGCAAACGGCACCATTGGGAGTCATAGTGGGGCAGGCTCAAGACTTATCCGTTGATAATCGAGGCAATCTCGCGCAAATCGTCGGCGAAGTAGATGCCGTGCTGGCGCCTCGGGCTCGAAAGCCCCTTATCAATCATGTGCCCGAGCAGCGCCTTGAGGTCGTTGTAGTAACCGTCCAGGTTATACAGGATGCATGGCGCACTCAGATGCCCCAGCGACACGGCCGACATGACCTCGGCAATCTCCTCGAGCGTGCCCGTGCCACCCGGGAAGGCGACGAACGCGTCACCGAGCTCAATCATCTTGGCCTTGCGCTCGGCCATATCGCTCGTCACAATGAGGTCATCGATACCGTCATGTTGAAACTCGGCCTCGATAAAAAAGCTCGGCTCCACGCCCGTCACATGACCGCCAGCATCGAGTACGCTATCGGCGAGCGCACCCATCAGGCCCGATTTGGACCCGCCGTATACCAGCGCGTGCCCGTTAGAGCCAATCCACGTGCCGAGCTCTCGCACTGCAGGCAGAAATGCCGGGTCGTTGCCGACGCTCGCGCCCAGGTACACCGTGATGTTCATATGCAATCCCCCTCATCGTGACGCGCGGCGCCAGTTCTAGCGTTGGCGGCGGCGATATTCGCGCACACGGCGCGACAGGTCGGCGAGCTCGTCACGATCGAGCTCTTCCAAATGCTCAAGATCGTCCATAAAGCGCGCCATGGTGTCCTTTTGGCGCAGCTTGATGAGCGTATTGCAGTAGTTCACCGCCACACCCGTGAGCATGGCGATGTAGAAGATGCTGATGACGCTCAGGACGACGGTAATCGCGCGGGCAACCGGCGTCTCGGCCGGAATATCGCCAAAGCCGATCGTCGACACGGTCTCAAAGCTAAACCACAGGCCGTCGCCAAACGTTAGGGTCGTGGGCTCGGACAGCCAGACGGCCGTCGAGCACAGCAGATAGAACACAAGAAACAGGCCCGTGATGCGCGCAAAGCCAGCCTGGCGCAACACGTCGGCAAGCG
>CATXJW010000050.1 GCA_958370325.1 uncultured Collinsella sp.
GCGTCCTAGTGTTCGCTTCTAATAAAGAAGGCCAAGATTCGGGACGCAGTTCAAAGCTAACCTGTCCCCGTGGCACCAAATGGCAGAGAGACGACGTTTGCTCAGATAAAACCTGCCAAAATAAACCTGCCCCATTGCGGCGGGTTGGTCATAGTTATTACGTGGCGGTCGAGGTCGACCGTATAGGCCGCGCCTTGTTTGGCTAAAGTACAATCATCTGTGTTTAACTCGCCCGCAGCTGCACGGCGTGGGCGATGGCCAAAAAGGAAAACCACATGGGATTCATGTCAAAGCTGCTGTCCTTTGGATCCGATAAGGACCTTAAGCGCTACTACAAGATCGTCGACCAGATCAACGGTCTTGAGCCCCAGTTTGAGAAGATGACCGAGGAGGAGCTCCGCGGCCAGACCGATAAGTTCCGCGAGCGTTACGCCAACGGTGAGTCGCTCGACGACATGCTCCCCGAGGCCTTTGCCACCGTGCGTGAGGCTTCCAAGCGCACCATGGGTATGCGCCACTTTGACGTGCAGCTCATTGGCGCCATGGCACTGCACGAGGGCCACATCGCCGAGATGAAGACCGGCGAAGGTAAGACCCTCGTCTCCACGTTGGCCGGCTATCTCAACGCTATTGCCGGCAAGGGCGTGCACGTCGTTACTGTCAATGATTACCTTGCCAAGCGCGACTCCGAGTGGATGGGCCGCATCTATAAGTACCTGGGCATGACCGTCGGTCTGCTCCAGAACAACATGCCGCTCGAGCTCAAGCGCCCGGCCTACCAGGCCGACGTCACCTACGGCACCAACTCCGAGTTCGGCTTTGATTACCTGCGCGACAACATGGTCACCCGTCCCGAGCAGCGCGTGCAGCGCGGTCACAACTACGCCATCGTCGACGAGGTTGACTCCATCCTGATCGATGAGGCCAGGACGCCGCTCATTATCTCGGGCGCCGGCACTAAGTCCGCCAGCACCTACAAGGACTTCGCGCGTGCCGTGCGTGGCCTTGAGCGCGGCGAGGACGTGTCGCACGACATGCTTACCGCCACCGAGGATGTTGAGCCCACGGGCGACTACGTCATGGACGAGGCCAAGCACACCATTGCTGCCACCGAGCGCGGCCTTAAGAAAATCGAGCGCCGCTTGGGTATCGATGACATCTATGCCGATCTCTCCGGCCAGCTGGTCAACCACCTGCAGCAGGCGCTGAAGGCCCAGTACATGTTCCACCGCGATAAGCAGTACGTGGTCACCAACGGCGAGGTCAAGATCGTCGACGAGTTCACCGGCCGCATTATGGAAGGCCGCCGCTATTCTGAGGGCCTGCACCAGGCCATCGAGGCCAAAGAGGGCGTGCTCGTACGCGAGGAGAACCAGACCCTGGCCACCATTACCCTGCAGAACTACTTCCGTCTGTATGACAAGCTCTCCGGCATGACCGGCACGGCACTTACCGAGGATGCCGAGTTCCGCGAGATCTACAAGCTGCCCGTCGAGGTCATCCCCTCCAACAAGCCCGTTCAGCGTGTTGACCACGAGGACCTGGTGTACCGTACCATTCAGGCCAAGTACAACGCCGTCGCCGACGATGTCGAGCAGCGTCACGCCAAGGGTCAGCCGGTCCTGGTGGGCACCGTTTCCATCGAGAGCTCCGAGAAGCTGTCTGCCGCCCTTACCAAGCGCGGCATCGCGCACGAGGTCCTCAACGCTAAACATCACGAGCGCGAGGCTCATATCGTTGCCCAGGCCGGACGCTACGGCGCCGTGACCATCGCTACTAACATGGCCGGTCGTGGTACCGACATCCTGCTGGGCGGCAACCCCGACGAGCTGGTGCGCGAGCGCCTTGAGTACGAGGGCCTGACCATGGAGGACGTGACGCCCGAGCAGCTCGAGCAGTTTAACGCCGAGGCCAAGGAGACCTGCAAGGCCGAGCGCGAGCGCGTGCTTGCCGCCGGCGGCCTGACCGTTATCGGCACCGAGCGCCATGAGTCCCGTCGTATCGACAACCAGCTGCGCGGCCGCTCCGGCCGTCAGGGCGATCCGGGCGAGACCCAGTTCTACCTGTCGCTCGAGGACGACCTCATGCGCCTGTTCGGTGGCGACAAGATGGACCGCGTCTCCAAGATGATGGTCACGGCCGACATGGGCGACGATATGCCCATCCAGCACAAGATCATCTCCAAGGCCGTCGAGAGCGCCCAGCACAAGGTCGAGAGCATCAACTTCTCCATGCGCAAGAGCGTCCTTGAGTACGACGACGTCATGAACAAGCAGCGCCAGGTCATCTACGCCGAGCGCAATAAGATTCTGGACGGCAAGGACCTGACCGACCACATCACCGAGGTCATGCACGACACCGTGTACCGCTGCGTACAGGAGTTCTGCACCAAGGACAGCCACGATGGCGAGCGCGACCTGGAGGGCCTGCGCAAGTGGGTTGTGGAGCTCACCGGCCACATCGATACGCCGAAGTTCCCCGACGAGGATTATGAGGCCCTGGCTGCCGATGTCCTGGCTTACGTAGAGAAGTGCTACAACATGAAGGCCGAGCGCTTGGGCGAGGACCTGATGCGCGAACTCAACACCCAGGTCATGCTGCGCGTCATCGATACCCGCTGGATGAACTACCTGCAGGAGATGGACTACCTCAAGACCGGCATCGGCCTGCGCGGCTTTGGCCAGCGCGACCCGCTGGTCGAGTACAAGACCGAGGCCTACGGCGCGTTCCAGATACTCGTCGATACCATGTATGAGGATTACCTGCGCACAGTTCTGCGCATCGAGATCAAGGCTGCCCCGCGTGCCGTGGAGCACAAGGAGGAGCCCACGCTCGAGGGTGCGCACTTCTCCGGTCCTGCCGAGGTCGATGGCGACAACGGCGACTCGGTGCTGCGCAAGCAGGCGCAAGTGCAGGCCCGCACGGCTGTCCAGGGTGGTCCGGCTGCCGTCAACAACGGTGGCAAGGTGACCACCTATCGCAAGTCCGAGAGCGACGATCCGTACGTCAACGTGGGCCGCAACGACCCGTGCCCCTGCGGTAGCGGCAAGAAGTTTAAGTACTGCCACGGCAGGAATCGTTAATGGCTGAGGCTTTAGAGGTAACGCCCGCCGAGCTGGACGCGTTTGCGGACCGGCTCGGTGAGGTCGAATCGTATCTCCACCTGGACGAGAAGCGTACCCGCGTGTCCGAGCTCGAGGCCAAAAGTGTCGCCCCTGGCTTTTGGGATGACGCCGACGCCGCCCGTGCCACCATGGAGGAGATCGCGCGCACCAAGGAAGATATCGCTTCCGTGGACACCGCACGCGGCGAGCTATCTGACGCCCGCGCGGCGCTGGAGCTTGCCGAGGAGATGGGGGATGACCCCGACGCCGCCGCATTGCGCGAGGAGGCTGCCGCTACGGCAGAACGCCTGGCCCGCGCTATCGACGAGCTCGAGCTTTCGAGCTGGTTTACCGGTGAGTTCGATCACGGCGATGCCATTGTGACCATCAAGCCCGGACAGGGTGGCCTGGAGGCCCAGGACTGGACCTTCATGCTCTTTAAGATGTACATGAAGTACTGCCAGCGTCGCGGCTGGAAGGTCACCATCAACGACTGTCCCGCGGCCGAGGTCATCGGCATCGACCGCGCGACCTTTACCGTCGAGGGCAAGGACGCATTTGGCATGCTGCGCGCCGAGGCCGGCGTCCACCGCTTGGTGCGCATTAGCCCCACCGACGACAAGAAGCGCCGCCAGACCACGTTTGCCGGCGTCGAGGTCATCCCCGTGCTACCCGATGATATCGACATCGAGATCAGTCCCGACGACATTCGCGTCGACGTGTACCATGCAAGCGGCCCGGGTGGCCAGGGTGTCAACACCACCGACTCTGCCGTGCGCGTGACGCATTTCCCCAGCGGCATTGTGGTGACCTGCCAAAACGAGCGTAGCCAGATCCAGAACAAGGCCGCGTGCATGCAGATCCTCAAGGCTCGCCTGTACGAGATTGAGCTCGAAAAGCGTGCCGAGGCGCTCGACGAGATCCGCGGGCCCAAGACCACGATTGGTTTTGGCAACCAGATTCGCAGCTACGTGCTCTACCCGTACCAGATGGTCAAGGATCTGCGCTCGGGCGTGGAGACCAGCAATGTCGAGGCCGTTCTTGACGATGGCGACCTGGACCCGTTTGTAATTGGCTATCACCGTTGGGCCACTGGCAATGCCGATGCAGAAGACTCGGAGGTCTAAAACATCGGGCGGCTTCAAGCCGATGCTAAGCCCAACGGTTGGACGGGTTTGTATCCAGAATTAACCCTGCGCAGGGGTGGTTTTTGTTCGGCGAATCGGTAGAATCGAATACAGCAAGAAGTTCGAAGCGCATCCGTTTGGGTGCGCTTTTTTGAGGGAGGTAGCATGGCATATCGTCTGGACATCAAGCGCATTCTATCGATGAACTTCTTTCATGACCTGCCCCAGATTATGTTGGGGTGCGCTCTGGCCGCTATTGCGACCGACCTGTTTTTGATTCCCAACGGCCTTGCTGCCGGTGGCGTTACGGGCCTTGCCACTATTATCCAGGCGGTCGGCGCATCGCGCGGCCTATCGCTTCCCGTTGGTATTCAGACGATCGTGATGAACGCCTTGCTGTTGCTGGTCGTTATGCGCGAGGGCGGCATGTTCTACGTGGTGCAGACCGCGACGGGCTTTGTGCTGCTGGGCTTCTTTACCGATCTGTTCGCCCCGTTTGTAGCACCTCTGGCGCATGCGGACCTGATGCTTCCCGCTATGTGGGGCGGCATTATTACGGGCATCGGTTACGGCATGGTGCTGCGTGCCGGCGCCAACACCGGCGGCTCGGACACGATTGGCCAGATCATCTCGCGTAACACCTCGCTGCCGGTGGGCTCGACCGTTATGGCAATCGATGTTGCCGTATGCGCGGCATCGGCTCCGGTCTTCTCGCTCGAAAATGCCCTGTACGCAGGACTTTCGATGGTGATTAGCGGCTATGTGATCGATGCGGTGGTCGATGGCGGCAACAAGCGTCGTATGGTACTCATCATCTCGGACAACTTCCCCGATATCGCGGCTGACATCATGTATGGTCTGGGCCGCGGCTGCACCAAATTAAAGGCGACCGGCATGTATTCGGGCGCCGAGAAGCCGGTGATCATGGTCATCGTGAGCCGTCGCGAGCTCAATACGCTCAAGACCATTGTGCGCGAGCGCGATCCTCATGCCATCGTGACGGTTGCCGACGTTACGGAAACCTTCGGTGAGGGCTTTAAGGACATTAACGCGTAGGGTCGACCGCGTTCCATCCAAAAGACGTTCACATTGATAAACCGTTTCATCAGCGGTTCTGCCTGCTCAATTGCTCAAATAATGATAAAAAGTCTGGTAAAGCCATCAGTTTCCAGCATAATGAAGGACGTACGTGCATCGCGGCTGGGTTGGGACGACCTTCTGTGCCGTGCGCATTTTGTCTAATGAGGATGAAAGGAAGGCACAATGAGCGACGAAGAGCTCAAAAAGGTTGCCAACGAGGTAAGGAAGGGCATCGTCACCGGCGTGCACGCTGCCAAGTCCGGCCATCCGGGCGGTTCGCTCGGCGCTGCCGACATCATGACCTATCTGTACTTTGAGGAAATGAACGTCGACCCGGCCGATCCCCGCAAGGCCGACCGCGATCGCTTTGTGCTTTCTAAGGGCCACTGTGCGCCTGGTCTGTACGCTGTGCTCGCCGAGCGTGGGTTCTTCCCCAAGGAGGATCTTGAGACGCTGCGCCACATCGGCAGCCACCTGCAGGGCCATCCCAACATGAACGACACCCCGGGTGTCGATATGTCCACCGGTTCACTCGGCCAGGGCATCTCCGCCGCCGTGGGCATGGCCGTTGCCGCCAAGCACTGGGGCGACGACTATCGCACCTACGCCCTGCTGGGCGATGGCGAGAGCGAGGAGGGCCAGGTCTGGGAGGCCGCCATGTTTGCCGGCAACCAGCAGCTCGACAACCTCTGCGTGATCGTCGACCACAACGGCCTGCAGATCGACGGTCCCGTCGAGGAGGTCAACGACCCCATGCCGCTCGCCGACAAGTTCCGCGCCTTCAAGTTCCACGTGGTGGAGCTTGCCGACGGCAACGATTTCGACCAGATCCGCGCCGCCTTTGCCGAGGCCCGCGCCACCAAGGGTCAGCCGACCGCCATTATCGCCGAGACCCTGAAGGGCAAGGGCGTGTCCTTCATGGAGAACCAGGTGGGTTGGCACGGCAAGGCCCCCAACGATGAACAGTTTGAGCAGGCCATGGCAGAGCTCACGGCCGCCGGAGAGGAGCTCTAGGATGGCAGACGTCAAGAAAATCGCCACGCGCGTAAGCTACGGCGAGGCCCTCGTCGAGCTCGCCAACGAGCACGATGACTTTGTGGTCCTCGACGCCGACCTGGCCGCCGCCACGCAGACCGGTAAGTTTAAGGCCGCCTGCCCCGATCGTTTCTTCGATGTGGGCATTGCCGAGAGCAACCTGATGGGCGTCGCCGCCGGTATCGCGACCACCGGTCGCGTTGCCTTTGCGAGCACCTTTGCCATGTTCGCTGCCGGTCGCGCCTTTGAGCAGGTTCGTAACTCCATCGGCTACCCGCACCTCAACGTTAAGATCGGCGCCACGCACGCCGGCATTTCGGTGGGCGAGGACGGCGCCACGCACCAGTGCTGCGAGGATATCGCCCTCATGCGCGTCATCCCCGGCATGACCGTGATCGTTCCTGCCGACGACGTCGAGGCCCGCGCCGTGACGCGCGCCGCCTACGAGTGCGACGGTCCGGTGTACATGCGCTTCGCCCGTTTGGCCTCGCCGGTTATCAACGACCCCGAGACCTACAAGTTCGAGTTGGGTAAGGGTATTGTCATGCGCGAGGGCGCCGATGTGACCATCATCGCCTGCGGCCTGATGGTCGGCGAGGCTCTCGAGGCCGCCGAGCAGCTCGCTGCCGAGGGCATCGACGCCGAGGTCATCAACATGCACACCATCAAGCCCATCGATGCCGACCTGATCGTCAAGAGCGCCACCAAGACCGGCCACGTCGTGACCGTCGAGGAACACTCTGTGATCGGTGGCCTGGGCAGCGCCGTTGCCGACGTCCTGTGCGAGCAGTGCCCGACGCCGCTCAAGAAGATCGGCGTCAACGACACCTTCGGTGAGTCTGGCCCGGGTGCCGAGCTCCTGCACAAGTACGGCCTGGACGCCGCCAACATCGTGGCGACCACCAAGGAGTTCTTGGCATAAGGCGGTCTGCTTTGGCCTTAACTTGAGAGCCGCTTTTCGCATTGGGTAACGAATAAGCCGGGGCGCCTTCCATGTGGAGGGCACCCCGGCTTTGTGTTTGAAGGCGGCGGGGAAAGAAGTTAGAGAGGTTTTACGGTCGGGCCAGGGCGCAGTTGCGCAACGTTCAGCCCTAAACCCTAACAGCCAGAGGCGAATCGGAGAGGATTTCGCCCTGACATACGTGAGTTTCCGCAGGTCAGAAAGAGGGAGTAAATTTCGGGGCTGGCACCCGCAGGCCAGGGCGTTGCGAGCTAAATCGGCGGCGCGATAACAAGAAGGCGGGATTAACTCCCGCCTTCAGACAATCCACCTTCGCCCAGATGGTACGCAATCACTCGAAGGTTCGCCGATTCATGCATTCTTGGCGGCAACGGCTCTGCTTGACATCATCAGGCAACCTGATGGCGTTTGAACGTCCTTATCGCGAGAACAATGCCCGCCGCGAAAAGCAGAAGGTAGAAAGCAGCGAGGAACACGGGGAGCTCGACCACGACAGGGCCTATGGCGTACGAGACCATGTCGAAGAGGTTCAAGGGGTTCAGTGCGTCGTAGGGGAACAGGTAGATGATGTGGTTCGCGATGCTGCTCGTCATCGTCGGCACGAAGATCGGAATCAAGATGAGAGCAACGCCGACTGCGAGGATTCCCATGGGGCTGTCTACCTTGGCCGACAGCGCAAGCACTATCCCAAGGAGGGCGAGGGTTGCGAGATACCCGACGAGGCAGCATATGAGGGCGGCGGCTGACAGGCTTATGCCGTAGGTGCATGTGATGTTGCAGATCTGGATGGGTAGACCTGCGCCGTCGGCTCCGTAGAAGACGAGCGGTATTGCCAGGAAGACGAGTGTGAAGACCCAGTATATGGCGCTTGCCGCGATCACAGAGGCTGCCGCCTTCGCGCGCCCGAGCCTTGATTTGCCGAACTTGGTGGACAGCAGGATGGCGTCGGTTTTGGCCCGGTACTCCCCGTTGAACACCGATGCGCACGTTATCACGACTGCGAGCATCGCGAATATGAGGAACTGGGCGAGGTTGAGGAACTCCGCCCACCCTCCTGCGTATCCGTACTCGATGGGCGTGTGCACACCTTGCGCCTTCTCGCTCCAGAACGCCCTCTCCTCGTCGTTGTACGAGAGGGCCCCGTTCGCGTGGAGCTCGGAGACTATCTTCGAGCGGACTTGTCCGTAGAGGTCGACGGTGCCAGTCGTGTCGATAGTGGCTACCGCGGACACGGGCATCTGGTTGTCTTGCATCCAAGGGCTTGTCAGCAGCGCCATAAGGGAGCCGTTCTTCGCTCTGAACTCCCAGTACTCGTCCGCCTTTTCCCCGTAGGGCTTTCTGTCCATTCTGTACTCTTCCTTGACCTCGCCGTCCGGACCGACGAACTCCTTGAACTCGCGGAGCGCCTCGGTGGCCTTCTTGTCGGTGATGGGGCCTGCGAGCGCTTCCGCGTTTGCCTTTATCTGGGCGATGGCGGCAGTGCCCTCGAATTCGGTGCCCATCTCCTTGGGTTCGAGGGCGTACTGGGACGTTACGTAGAAGAAGGCTATGACCGCGACCAACACCAGGACGGCTGCTATAGAGACCTGCGAGACGCGCCTTGAGAGCATCTTCTTGAGCTCGTATCTGATGAGGCTACCCACGGTGCGCTCCTTTCCTGCGTGCGATTGCGTCCTGCCCCACTTCCGCTTTCCTTTGCGAAACCGGCAGGCACCCGGACTGCTCTTGGAAGAGGTAGAGGTAGACGTCCTCCAGCGTCGGCTCCACGGCGCGCGCACTCGGATGCGGACGCTGCTGCGCCACCACGCGAACGATGGCAGAGCCGTCCTGGGCGTAGTGGATGTTGCCCACCGTGAGCGATGCCGACATGGCGTCTGCCTCCCTCGGGGCGACAGCGCACTCCCAGACGCATCCCCTGATGTCCCCCGTGATCTCTTCGACCGTGCCCGTCGTGATGATGCCGCCAGCGCGCATCACGAGAATCTCGTCGGCGATGTACTCCACGTCCGAGACGATGTGCGTGGAGAGGATGACGATCTTGTCTTGGGCGAGAGAGGATATGAGGTTGCGGAAGCGGACGCGCTCCTTGGGGTCGAGCCCCGCGGTGGGCTCGTCGAGCACGAGGACGGACGGGTCGTTGAGCACCGCCTGGGCGATGCCGAGCCGCTGCTTCATGCCGCCGGAGAAGGTCTTGACCTTCCGCTTTGCGGCCTCTGCGAGGCCGACAACGCCCAAGAGTTCGCGCGTGCGCACTTTCGCCTGCTGCGCGGTGAGCCCCTTGAGCGATGCCAGGTACATCATGAAGTCGCAAGCCGTGAAATCCGGGTAGTAGCCGAAGTCCTGGGGCAGGTACCCGAGGCGCGCCCGATAGCCGTCGCCAAGCTGGTCTATGGGGGTGCCCCCGAACAGCACGCTTCCCGATGTCGGCCTCATGACGTCGCATATCATGCGCATGAGCGTGGTCTTGCCCGCGCCGTTGGCCCCGAGTAGGCCGTAGACGCCGGGCGTGAAGCTGAAGCTCACGCGATCGACAGCGATATGGCTGCCGAACTGCTTGGTGAGCCTGTCGAGCCTGAGTTCCATGTTCGTTCCTTGTCCTTCGTTCGATGTTGCAGATAAGCAGGAGGAGAGCTAGAGCGCCGCCTTTGACAGGTGTGGCGAGAGGCCGCCCGAGACGCAGCGCATGAGCCTTGACGCCTCCAGGGCGGCGAGCGCCATGGAGGCCATGAGCGCCGCGACCCATACGGCGAGAGACGCACCCTCGTACCAGAGGGGGAACGTCGCGCTCAGCAGCCAGAGCGCCGCGAGTACGGACATCGCGGGAGCGACGCTGGCGACGAGCGAGTTGCCCGGCAGACGGCGCGCCGCATAGAAGCAGGTGGCACACGAGCAGAAGAACGGCGTGCATGCGTACAGCAGTACGCGAAGCGCGTCGATCCCCGCGAGCGTTGGCACTGCCGCAACGGCGAGCGTAATCCAAAGCACGTCGGCCAGGCCGAAAAGCAAAAGCCTGCTCGCCAGCACTTGCACGCAGCTGAACCGGCATGAGTACTCCATCTCGCAGACGCGGGTCTCGAAGCTCTTGAATACCGATGGTGCCGCTATGGCAACCGAGAGGGCCGATGCCGCCATGACGACGATGGGGCTTCCCGAGTGCGGGCCGATCTCACCGACGAGAACGAGCATGCATGCCAGAAGCGCGATCTGGAGCATCCATGCCCAGGGACGCACGAACCGAACCTGGCTCGCGACGAACCGCCAGAGCGGGATGTAACCCGCCTCCCTCGCGCCTCCGCAGGCGCGAGCCGCCTCTGCTTCCACGAGCAGCAAGGTGCGCTTGCGCGCCGAAGCGTCGGGGGATGCCGCGTCAGCGGCGTAGTAGCTCCTCAGCGCATCCTTTAGCTTCGAGTCATTCATGGCCTTCTCCCATCAGTTCCTTGAGCCTGCCGAGCGCGCGCCGCTCGATTCGATAGAGGGCGAACCTCGACTTCCCCGTCACGGCGGAGATGTCGGACATAGGCAGGTCCTGGCCGTAGCGCAGCTCGATGACCTCGCGCTCCTCTTTCGTAAGGCGGGCAAGGGCATCTGCCATGATCAGCCGTCCGTCCATGTCCACATGCCGCGCGTCAGGAATTGCCGGCGCATCGTCCTCGTCCAAGGTGCCAACCGGTTTTTGGCCTCGGTAGAAGTCGGCACAGACGTTGCGCGCGCAGGTGTAGAGATACGCGAGGGGCTTTCCATGCTCGGCGTATAGCGCATCGCTCCGCACGAGTCGAAGGAACACCTCCTGAGTCACGTCTCGGGCATCCTCTTTCGAGGGGAGCCTTCGCGCGCAGTAGCGGTATACCTCGTCGTAGTGCTCCTCTGCGAAGCGCCCCACCAAAGAGTCGTTTTCGCGGCCTGGCGCGTCCGTCCTGCCGTTGCTGCCGTATGGAAAGCCTTGCATTCTCTTCCCTCACCTCCTATAGGGCATAACGTGGTTTGGCGCCGGGATGTGCGCGGAATTTTGAAATTTACGTCCCATGCAATGGGGGAAACCGCAGTCAGCGATGCTCGGTGAGTGGCGGATATGCGAGGGTGTGGCAGGCGGAAAGGGAGCTTATTCGCTTTCCCAAACCGCTCTGGTCATTTGAACGAGACGCGCCGGAGACCGTAACCGTCCCGAGTCATCTTCCCCGACTTGAGGTTCTCCTGTGCGTCCTGCCATGCCTTGATGGCAGCGTCAAGCTTCTGGGCTCCCTTTGCCTTCGGGTCGATGCGCAGAGCGCCAGACGGGCTTATCGAGGAAATCGGCCTGCTATACGTCGGCGTCACGCGCGCTCGAAAGGCGGTATATGCCTCCGCCTCGATGCAGCGCAGGACAAAATCGGGGGACTATCAGGCCACCTGTCCCTCTTGTCTAATATCTATTCCGAGTATTGCACCTGTGGGCTGGGCGGTGATGGATGCGGAGAGCTGACTTCTGGTGCTACGAGACGTGTCCGCTATGGCCGTGAGAGCCGGTCAGCCGTCTTGTCCATGACCTCGCTGAGCATGGCCAGGCCGTTCTTCAGCTCGCCCTGCTTGGAGAAGTAGTCCCTGTGCGCCATGAATCGTCTGCGCAGGGCTCGGAGCTGCCCGGCGGCGTCCTCTCTTGCGTTCTCGCTCTTGGCTATGTGCATGTAGCAGAGGGCGAGGGCGGTGAAGTCGTGGACGATGGGCGCTCTCTTAGTGAGTGACACGAGCTCGCGGTCGATCCCCAGCTCCTCGACCGCCATGTGTCCAGGGTCTCCGTACTTCTCGATGAGCCCGCGGGTGTATGAGGACCCTCCCAGCCCGGCGAGACTCCTCTCGGTGTGCTCGGGGTCTATCCCGTCGAGCGAATCCGATGCAAGGTGCAGAATGGAGGCTAGAGCGGAGATGACGGTCTCGGCGTCCTGGGCGGCCAGGTCTCCGGACAGGCCCATGACCGTCGGGGCTTTCGACCGAACAGAGTCGAGATCGACCCTCTTCTCGAGTACCCTGACCTTTCTCTCGCGCTCGGAATTGAAGAAGGACGCCATGAGCTCGTAGGGATCGTCTCCCTCGTCCATGATCATCTTGTTGAGCTCGACCTTCATGTAGTGCTCGATGTCGAGTGTGAGGGAGAGGACTGTCTCGCGAAGGTGGTGGTCGAGCCTCGTGAGCTCGGCGAGGTGGGCGAAGCCGAGGTTGATGTAGGAGCCGAAGTGCTCCGAGTCGGGGTTGGTGTAGCGGGAGAAGCACTTCGCGAACGCCTTCACCTTGAAGAAGAAGTTGCTCTCTCGCAGGAACCGCTCGGCCTCCCGCTCGTCTGTCAGCTCGAAGCGGACCCCTCGGTCCTTGAGGTGGCGGACTTGCTGGGCGGCGCCGATGAGTGGCCGTTCCCTTGTTGTGGCGGTGCCGGAATCTCCCATATCGGCTCCAAAAGATAAGAAAAATGCGGCTGAAGGTACAGGTACCCGCAGCCGCTAAAAGCCCTAGGGCTTTTCACAATGACTGAAGTATACCCGATTGAGGCGGACGGGGGAGGTGTTCGGATGAAGTTGATATTCAAGGGGGCCGACGGGAATCCAAGGCGCGCCATGCTTCTTATGTGCAGCAAAGCTAATGCTGCTAAAATACAAAGCGCTCAT
>CATXJW010000051.1 GCA_958370325.1 uncultured Collinsella sp.
CCGGGGTGATAGAGTTCGTTGACCTGACCGGTGGCAAGGCCGATCTGGTTGCCGTAGCTGGAGTAGCCGGCGGCAGCAGTGGTTACGAGTTTGCGCTGCGGCAGCTTGCCCTCGAGCGTCTCGGAAACCGGGACGGTGGGGTCGCCGGCGCCGGTAACACGCATGGCCTGGTACACGTAGCTGCGGCCCGAGAGCGGGTCGCGGATGGCACCGCCCACGCAGGTGGCGGCACCGCCGAAGGGCTCGATCTCGGTCGGGTGGTTGTGGGTCTCGTTCTTAAAGAGGAACAGCCAGTCCTGGTCCTCGCCGTCGACATCGACCTTCACCTTGACGGTGCAGGCGTTGATCTCCTCGGACTCGTCGACATCGGTCATGACGCCGGTCTTCTTAAGGTACTTGGCGCCGATGGTGCCCATGTCCATGAGGCAGACGGGTTTGGCGTCGCGACCGAGCTCGTGGCGCATTTCCATGTAGCGGTCGAAGGCCTGCTGCACCACGGCGTCGTCGATCGTCACGTCGTCCAGGACGGTGCCGAAGGTGGTGTGGCGGCAGTGATCGGACCAGTAGGTGTCGATCACGCGGATCTCGGTGATGGTGGGGTCGCGATCCTCATCGCGGAAGTACTGCTGGCAGAAGGCGATGTCCGCCTCGTCCATGGCAAGACCGCGCTCGGAGATAAAGGCGGCAAGGCCGGCCTCGTCGAGCTCGCGGAAGCCGTCGAGCACCTCGACGGGCGCAGGCTCGGGGGTCTCCATGTACAGTGTCTTGGGCAGGTCGAGCGAGGCGATGCGCGCCTCGACGGGGTTCACCACGTAGTGCTTGATGGCCTCGACGGCGGCTTCGTCCAGAGCGCCCGAGATCATATAGACCTTGGCGGAGCGCACGGCGGGGCGCTCGCCCTGGCTGATGAGCTGCACGCACTCGCTGGCGGAGTCGGCGCGCTGGTCAAACTGGCCAGGCAGGAATTCGACGGCAAAGACGGCGCCGTCGCTTGCGGGGAGCTCGTCGTAGGTCACATCGACCTGGGGCTCGCTAAAGACGGTCGGCACGCAGGAGCGGAAAAGCTCCTCGTCGATGCCCTCGACGTCGTAGCGGTTGATGATCCTCAGGGCCTCGATGCCCTTGATGCCGAGAATCTCGGTCAGCTCGCCCTTGAGCTGCTGAGCCTCGACGTCGAACCCGGGTTTCTTCTCCACGTAGATACGAGAGACCATTGGTTCCTGCCTTCCTGATCGGTTGGGCGTACGGTACGGTATGCGGCAGCGGTCGGTTTGCGGGGTCTGCCCTGCGGTCGCCTTGAGCCACATGTTTGTAAACCTCACTATGATACGACAGCTCGCGGCGCGTTGAGGACGGCGAGGGTGCTACAGTGAAGCGCAAACAAGAGAAAGGCATCACATGGCATTCGTTTCGCTCGCCATCATCGCACTCGTGGCCTTTGCGAGTCCTTTTATCGCCTCGGCGATTCCCGGAAAACCCGTTCCCGAGACGGTCTTTTTGCTCGTGCTCGGCGCGGTGCTGGGACCCCATATGCTCGGCGTCATCCATGTAGATGCTGAGGTCTCGCTTGTGTCCGAGCTGGGCCTGGCCTTTTTGTTTCTGCTTGCCGGCTTTGAGATCGACCCCAAGAGCATCACGGGCGTCGAGGGGCGCTACGGCTTGGCGACGTGGGTCGTCACGTTTGGTATCGCCTGGCTTGCCGTGCGCTTTACCCCGTGGTTCTCAGTCAGTCATTTCGACGGTATCGCCGTGACGCTTGCCCTCACTTCGACGGCGCTCGGTACGCTTGTGCCCATCATGCGTGAGCGCTCGCTCACCGGCACGCGCGTGGGCGACTCGATTCTCGCGTATGGCACTTGGGGCGAGCTCGGTCCCGTGCTCGCCATGTCGGTGCTGTTGTCTGCCCGCACTGGCATCCAAACGCTCGTTATCCTTGGCTTGTTTGCGGTGGTTTGCGTGTTGCTGGCCGTGGTCCCAAGCCGCTCCAAGCGCGTCGGCAGCCGCTTCTTTGCGTTTGTTGAGGAGCGCGCCGATACCACGTCGCAGACCTTCGTGCGCCTGACGGTGCTCATCCTGGTCACGCTCGTGGCGTTCTCGGCCGTCTTTGATCTCGACATCGTGTTGGGTTCTTTTGCCGCCGGCTTTGTCCTGCGCTATATCATCCCCGAGGGCAACCATACGCTCGAGACCAAGCTCGACGGCCTGGCCTACGGTTTTTTGATTCCGGTGTTCTTTACCGTATCGGGCGCAAAGATCGATCTGACGGCCGTGGCGTCGCGCCCGGGTCTGCTCGTGGGCTTTATCGTGGCGTTGTTGATTATTCGTGCCGTGCCTATTCTTATTTCTATGAGCATTTGTCCTGCGACGCGCGATGTGTCGGCGTATGGTCGCATTACCGTGGCCCTGTACTGCACCACGGCGCTACCGATCATCGTTGCCGTGACGAGCGTTGCCGTCAACGCGGGCGCGCTGTCGCAAGACATCGCGTCGGTTATGGTTGCCGCCGGCGCCATCACGGTGTTCTTGATGCCATTGCTCGCGCAGCTCTTCTACCGCGTGGTCGACGCCGCACCGGTCGCCGCCGTGGCAGAGGTTGCCGAGCATCCATCCGATGCGCTCGACATCCTGCGCGCCCATCACGATTTGGCGAGCCTGCTCGCACGCGAGCACGAGCTGCTGACCTCGCATGGCCATGGTCGCGTATTCGAGGGCCTGCCTACGCTCGATACGATTGCAGAGCGTCTTTCCGCCGAGGCGGCGAGCGGCCACATCGATGCCCGCATCGTGGATGCGGCGCACCTGCTTGCCGATAAGACCTATGGAGACGAGGTCGACCCGTCCGAGCTGACCCCGCGCGAGCGTCGCCGCCTGGAGCGCGCCAAGCTCGCCGTGCGCGAATACCGCCGCCGCATGCTGGAGCTTTACGCACGCGAAGAGGCCGAGAACGACGACGGTAAGTAGCAAGGAATGTCGGGATACGGGTTCCGTCCAAATAATAGAAGGCGCGCTGCCTGCGGTTGATGCAGACAGCGCGCCTTTTGCGTTGGGCTCCGTGGAGGCTCGAAGTCGTGGCTTGCGATCTTTAAGAGCGGGCGGCTCCGTCGACGGGGAGCACGGCGCCCGTGACGTAGGAGGACATGTCACTCGCCAGGAAAACAAAGGCGTTGGCGACATCCTCGGGCTCGCCCATGCGACCCAGCGGAATGGTGGCGATGATGGGCTTGATGACCTCTTCGGGCAGGTTGGCGACCATATCGGTCTTGGTCACGCCGGGTGCGACGGCATTGACGCGAATGCCCATGGGGGCGAGCTCGCGCGAGAGCGACTGGACCATACCGTTGACGGCAAACTTGGACGTGGGATAGCCAACGCCGGAGGGCTGACCGTACTTGGCGACCATCGAACTCGTGGTGGTGATGGTACCGCCATGACCTGCCTCGGTCATGATCTTGGCGGCAGCCTGGTGGCCATTAAAGACAGCGACGACGTTAAGGTCCATGACCTTTGCGAACTCCTCGGCCGTATAGTTAAGGAGCGGCGAGCGCTGGGAGATGCCGGCATTGTTGACGACTGTGTCCAAGCCGCCCATGTCGGCGGCAGCCTGGGTAAAGGCCTCGGTCACGGCTTCGAGCGAGGTGAGGTCGCAGGAGCGGCCCCAGACCTTGGCGTCGGGATAGGCGGCTGCCAGCTTCTCAACGGCCGCGTCGGCAGTCTCCTGGCGTGAGCCAAAGACGGTGACGGCAGCGCCTTCCTCGATAAAACGGCAGGCGATGGCATAGCCGATACCGCGCGTGCCTCCGGTGATGATTGCTTTCTTGCCCTCGAGCAACATGGTGCTTCCTCTCATCGCGGGCGGACATTCGCAACAAAGCGTAGCGGTAGCCGGAATCGGCCGCGTTTGCATATCGGTGAACGGTAGCCCGCGTTACCGATGAGCGGCTCGCGCAAATATGCTCTGCCGTTGTGCTTAGGGCGGGTGACAAAAGGGCTCCCGTCCCACGTCGGACGGGAGCCCTCAAGGCGCGTATTGCTAGGCGAGCGTTGGGTTAGTTGGCCATAACGCCTTCGGTCCAGGCCTCGACGTCCTCGATACGCAGGACGTTGGCGACCTCGGCCACGCAGTCGACGCTGGCAAGCTCGGCGGCGGCAGCCTGGACGTCCTTCTCGAGCGCGCGGTGCGTCAGGAAGATGACCGAGCAGGCATCGCTGACGCCCGACTTGCCGTCCTCGACCTGGTTGATGAGCGAGATCGAGATGTTGTGCTTGGCAAAGATGTCGACCGTCTCTGACAGGGCGCCCACGCGGTCGGCGACCTTCAGGCGCACATAGTACTTGGTCTGGAGCTCGTCCATGGGCTTAAAGGTGAGGTTGTGGCCATAGGGCTCAATCTCGGGCAGCGGAGCCACGCCGCGGCTGATCTGCTCGGAGAGCGACAGGATATCGCCCACGACGGCGCTCGCGGTGGGGAAGGAACCTGCGCCCGCGCCGTAGAACATGGTCTCGCCCACGGCGTCGCCTACCACGTAGACGGCGTTCATGGCGCCGTTGACCTTGGCAAGCATGTGGTCGGCGGGGATCAGCGTGGGATGCACGCGAACATCGACGCCGGCGTCGGTGTTGCGGGCGATGCCGAGCAGCTTAATGGTGTAGCCGAGCTCGCGGGCCTGGGCGATGTCCTCGGCGCCGATGGTGCGGATACCCTGCTGGTACACATCATCGGTGGTAACGCGGGTGCCAAAGCCGATGGAGGCGAGGATGGCCGTCTTGCTGGCGGCGTCGAAGCCGTCGACATCGGCGGACGGGTCGGCCTCGGCATAGCCCTTGGCCTGGGCGTCGGCGAGCACGTCAGCGTAATCGGCGCCCTCGGCGTCCATGCGCGACAGGATATAGTTGGTGGTGCCGTTGAGGATGCCGGCGATGGTCAGGATCTTGTTGCCCACCAGGTCGTGCTCGAGCGTGCTGACGATGGGGATGCCGCCACCGCAGCTGGCCTCGCACTTAATCTGCACGCCGCACTCACGCGCCTTCTCGGCGAGCGTCTCGACATGACGGCCCAGCAGGGCCTTGTTGGCAGAGACGACGTGCTTGCCGTTCTCGAAGGCGGTGGTGAAGATCTCGGTCGCGGGGTGCTCGCCTCCGATGAGCTCGACGACGATATCGACGGCTGGGTCGGTGACGACATCATGCCAGTCACTCGTAAAGGCCTCGCGCTCAATACCGGCTGCTTCAGCCTGCTCCCAGGCAAGCGCGCAGGCGCGGGTCAGCTTAAGGTCGATGCCGTAGGCGGCCAGGTACTCATCGTGGTGGCTCTTAATCAGGCGGGCCACGCCGCCGCCGACGGTTCCCAGACCGATCAGACCGACGTTCACGGTGCGCAGGGGTTCGCTCATGGATAGCTCCTTCGTGCATCTTATGGATGGATTAACCGCTTAAAGGTTGAGTGCATTCTAGCGTGAACCGAGGGCGCGTGCTCGCCAAGCAACAGGAGTCGCACAAAACGGCACCCCCGAAACGCTGCGGAAACATTGGAAACATGCTCGCTACAAACGGAACTCCGTAACAAACTGTCAACGTTTGCGCCATAAGGTTTGCCCTGTACCGCAAGACGGCCGCACCGCGGCCAGCGAAAAAGGGGGACACCATGTTCAACATCAACAGCACGCTCAGCCGTAGGAACTTTCTCGCCGGCGCTGCGGCGCTCGGCAGTACCGCCGCACTCGCTGGTTGCTCGTCGGGTGGCTCGGACGGCGGCTCCGCCGATGACGGCAAGACCTTCAAGATCGGTGTCATCGGCCCTCTGACCGGCGCCGCGGCAACCTATGGCGTTTCGGCCGAGAAGGGTGCCAAGCTTGCCGCCAAGGATTTCTCGACCAAGGACCTCAAACTCTCGCTTAAGTCCGAGGATGACGTCGCCGACGGCGAGAAGGCTATCAACGCCTTCAATACCCTGTGCGACTGGGGCATGCAGGCGCTCGTCGGCCCCGTCACGACTGGTGCCGCCGTCGCTGTCTCGGGCGAGATCGCCGACGATATGCTCATGGTCACGCCCTCTGCTTCGTCCCTCGACGTCACCAAGGACAAGACCACGGTTTTCCAGGTTTGCTTTACCGACCCCACCATGGGCGCGAGTGCTGCCAAGTTTTTGGCCGAGAAGTATGCAGACGCCAAGATCGCCCTATTTTACAACTCCGGCGATACGTACAGCTCGGGTGTTGCCGACGCCTTTGCCGAGCAGGCCAAGGCATCCAAGCTCGACATCGTCGATACCGAGACCTTTAAGGACGACTCTTCCACGAGCTTTACCAACCAGCTCACCAAGGCCAAGGAGGCCGGCGCCACGCTTATCTTTGCCCCGATCTATTACACGCCGGCGTCCGTTTTGCTCAAGAACGCCAAGGACATGGGCTACGACATGACCCTCATGGGCACCGACGGCATGGACGGCCTGCTCTCCGTTGAGGGCTTCGACACCTCTCTTGCCGAGGGCGTGCTGCTCATGACCCCGTTCTCTGCCGACGATGAGAAGAACGCCGACTTCGTCAAGGCATATAAGGACGCCTACGACGAGACGCCCAACCAGTTTGCCGCCGATGCCTATGACTGCGTCCATGCGATTGTCGAGGCTATCGATAAGGCAGACATCGACATCACGGCCGACGGCGCCGACATTGCCGGCGATCTTGCCAAGGCCATGCGCAAGATCAAGATCGAGGGCCTGACGGGCGAGCTCACGTGGAACGACGAGGGCCAAGTCGAGAAGCCCGCTACAGCCTATGTGATCCAGGACGGCAAGTACATCGCCGCCTAAGTGCGCATAAAGCGCTACCGGTGAGGCTGTTTTAATCAGGGCAGGGACGCTTGTAACAGAATGGAAACATTACTTTCACACAATAAAGTGGCTAAACTGCATAAACCAATAGAAATACGCATAATTATGGATAAACGGACAAAACAAAAGAAAAGTTGAAATAATCGCCACTTTTCTCAACTAAAGCGTCTACTATTTTGCGAACGCCGAACACGGCGAAGGATGGCCTGTTGGGTAACCGAAACCCGACGAGATTTGAGAGGAGAGCCGCATGTCGAGCCTCACCGGTAAGTCATTGAACCCTGTTATGAATCGCAGGAGCGTTATCGCGAGCGCAGCAGGTCTGGGGGCGATGTCTATTCTAGCTGGCTGCTCCTCCAACGGCGGCGACAGCGGTTCCGCTTCGGGCGACGCTTCGTTTAAGATCGGCACCATCGGCCCGCTGACCGGCGCCAACGCGTCCTACGGCAAGTCCGTTACCCAGGGTGTCGAGCTTGGCTGCAAGGATTTCTCGACCAAGGAGCTGCCGCTTGCCAGCAAGGCCGAGGATGACCAGGCCGACGGCGAGAAGGCCGTCAACGCCTTTAACACCCTGCTCGACTGGGGCATGCAGGCCCTCGTCGGCCCGACCACCACGGGTGCGTCGGTTGCCGTTGCCGCCGAGTGCGGTAACGACCCCGAGACGTTCATGATCACTCCGTCCGCGTCCTCCGAGGACGTCACCAAGGGCAAGGATTGCGTCTTCCAGGTTTGCTTTACCGATCCCAACCAGGGCGTCAACGCTGCCAAGTTCCTGGCGCAGAAGTATGCGGACGAGAAGTTCGTGCTGTTCTATAACTCCGGCGACGCCTATTCTTCGGGCATCGCAGATTCCTTTAAGGTTCAGGCCGCTAAATCCAAGCTCGAGATTGTTGACGAGGAGACCTTTAAGGACGACTCCGCCACGAGCTTTACCAACCAGCTCACCAAGGCCAAGCAGGCCGGCGCTACCATGATCTTTGCGCCGATCTACTACACGCCGGCGTCCGTCCTGCTCAAGAACGCCAAGGACATGGGCTACGACGTCAAGATGATGGGCTGCGACGGCATGGACGGCATCCTGGGCGTTGAGGGCTTCGACACCTCTCTTGCCGAGGGTCTGCTGCTCATGACCCCGTTCTCCGCCGACGACGAGAAGAACGCCGACTTCGTCAACGCTTACAAGGATAAGTATGGCGAGACTCCGGACCAGTTTGCCGCCGACGCTTACGACGGCGTGCACGCGGTGGCCGAGGCCCTCGAGGAGGCCGGTCTTGGTGTCGACGCCGACCCGACCGAGGTCGCCGAGAAGCTGCCTAAGGCTATGCTCAAGATTACCGTTGACGGTCTGACCGGCAAGCTCACCTGGAACGATAAGGGCCAGGTCCAGAAGGAGCCCACGGCGTACGTCATCACCGACGGCAAGTACGTACAGGCCTAATAAGCCGCCTTACATAGAGCGGTTTTGATCCCAAGCAGGGGAGGTTTTGGCCTTCCCTGCTTGCTTGGTATCTAGGGACAGTGTAACGTCCCTGTTTCATACATTAACTGGAAACCTATTCGAAAGGGGGATGTGGAACATGACGGTCTTTATCCAATACCTGGTCAACGGCCTGTCCATGGGCAGCGTCTACGCCATCATCGCGTTGGGCTACACCATGGTCTATGGCATCGCCAAGATGCTGAACTTCGCTCACGGCGACGTTATCATGGTCGGTGCCTATGTCTCGTTCTGCGCCACGTCGTATCTCGGCCTCCCGGGCTGGGCATCTGTAATTCTCTCTTGTGTGGTCTGTACCGTTCTCGGTGTTCTCATCGAGGGTCTGGCATACAAGCCGCTGCGTCAGGCGGGCCCGCTGGCCGTTCTGATCACGGCCATCGGCGTGTCTTACTTCCTGCAGAACGCCGCGCAGCTTCTGTGGGGCGCCACGCCCAAGAACTTCACTTCGCTCGTCACCTTCCAGGTGCCGGAGTTCTTGGCCAAGTTCAATGTAAGCGCCGTCTCGCTCGTCACCATCGTCGCCTGCCTGGTTATCATGGCCGGCCTGATGTTCTTTACAGGTAAGACCAAGATGGGCAAAGCCATGCGCGCCGTGTCCGAGGACAAAGCCGCCGCTCAGCTCATGGGCATCAACGTCAACCGTACCATCTCGATGACGTTTGCCATCGGCTCCGCCCTTGCCGCCATCGCCGGTGTGCTCCTGTGCTCCTACTCGCCGGTCCTGCAACCCACCACGGGCGCCATGCCTGGCATCAAGGCCTTCGACGCCGCCGTCTTCGGCGGTATCGGCTCCATCCCCGGTGCCTTTGTCGGTGGCATTCTCATCGGCATCATCGAGGCGATGGCACAGGCTTACATTTCCACGAGCCTTGCCAACTCCATCGTCTTTGGTGTTCTGATCATCGTTCTGCTCGTCAAGCCTGCCGGCCTCTTGGGCAAGTACGTCCCCGAGAAGGTGTAGGTGAGCGTTATGAAGTTTCTTAAAGACAAGCAGACGCGTCACGACTTTGTTACGTACGCCATGTGCCTTGTGGCGTTCGCCATCGTGTTCTTTATGCAGTCCAACCATATGATTCCGCGCATGATCGCCGGTCAGCTGGTTCCCATCACGGCCTATATCGTCATGGCCATCTCCCTTAACCTCGTCGTCGGCATCGCGGGCGACTTGTCGCTGGGCCATGCGGGCTTTATGAGTGTCGGTGCCTACACGGGCATCGTCACCGCGGTCGCCCTCGAGAGCGCCGTTCCCTCCGATCCGGTGCGCCTTATCATCAGTATCGTGGTCGGCGCCATCGCTGCCGCCATCCTGGGCTTCTTGATCGGCATCCCGGTCCTGCGCCTGAGCGGCGACTATCTGGCCATCGTGACCCTGGCTTTTGGCGAGATCATCAAAGAGATCGTCACCTGCCTTATCGTGGGCGTCGACTCCCGCGGCCTGCATGTGATCTTTAACATCACAGGTAACTCCACGATCGACGACCTGCACCTGCTCGAGGACGGCACCGCCATCATCAAGGGCGCCCAGGGCGCTTCGGGTGTGTCGACCTATTCGACCTTCCTTGCCGGCGCCATCCTGGTCATGGTCGCGCTCGTGATTGTACTCAACCTGGTCCGCAGCCGTACCGGCCGTGCCATTATGGCCGTGCGCGACAACAAGATCGCTGCCGAGTCCGTGGGTATCTCCGTCACCCAGTACCGCATGATCGCCTTCGTGGTTTCCGCCGCTCTCGCCGGTGCTGCCGGAGCCCTCTTCGGCGGTAACTTCTCGCAGCTCTCCGCCACTAAGTTCGACTTCAACACGTCCATCCTCATCCTGGTGTTCGTGGTCTTGGGCGGTCTGGGCAATATGCGCGGCTCCGTCATCGCGGCGGCGTTGCTCACGGTGCTTCCCGAGCTGCTCCGTCAGTTCTCGGACTACCGCATGCTCATCTACGCCATCGTGCTGATCCTGGTCATGATCTTTACCAACAACCCGCAGCTCAAGGCGTTCTTCGCACGCATTAAGGATCGCTTTGCTCCCAAGAAGGAGGTGGCAGCCGATGCCCAGTAAGTTTGAGTTCAACAAGGGCAAGATGGTCCCGTATCCTTCTGGCGCCATTGTCCCCGACCGCGACTTGGGCCAGCGACCGGCGCTCGAGTGCATCCACCTGGGCATTGAGTTTGGCGGCCTCAAGGCGGTCGACGACTTTAGCCTAACCATCGGCAAGACCGAGATCGCCGGTCTCATCGGCCCCAACGGTGCCGGCAAGACCACGGTCTTCAACCTGCTCACCAAGGTGTACCAGCCCACGCATGGCACCATCCTGCTCGATGGTGAGGACACCTCGGGCAAGTCGGTCTATCAGGTCAACCGCATGGGTATTGCCCGTACATTCCAGAACATTCGCCTGTTCAACACCATGACGGTGGAGGATAACGTCAAGGTCGGTCTGCACAATCAGGAGCGCTACTCCGGCTTTGAGGGCGTGCTGCGCCTGCCGACGTATTGGAAGCACGAGAAGGCTGCCCACGAGCGCGCCATGGAGCTGCTGTCCATTTTTGACATGGAGCACCTGGCAAATGAACAGGCCGGCTCGCTGCCTTACGGCGCTCAGCGTCGTCTGGAGATCGTCCGCGCGCTTGCCACCAACCCCAAGCTGCTGTTGCTCGACGAGCCTGCCGCCGGCATGAACCCGTCCGAGACCGCGGAGCTCATGGAGAACATCGTCAAGATCCGCGATACCTTCGGCATCGCCATCATGCTTATCGAGCATGATATGTCGCTCGTTATGAACATCTGCGAGGGCATCTGCGTGCTTAACTTTGGTAAGGTCATCGCCAAGGGCACGGCAGAGGAAATCCAGAACAACGATGCCGTTATCGAGGCATATCTGGGCAAGCAGGATAAGGGGGAGAACTAAATGGCAGAGCCGATGCTTTCCGTCTACAACATCAACGTCTGGTACGGCGCCATCCACGCCATCAAGGACATCTCCTTTAACGTTAACGAGGGCGAGATCGTAGCTCTGATCGGCGCGAACGGCGCTGGCAAGTCCACAACGCTCAAGACCGTCTCGGGCCTGCTGCGCTCCAAGACCGGCTCCATCAAGTTTATGGGCGAGGACATTACCCATACGCCCGCTGATAAGCTGGTTGGTAAGGGACTGGCTCAGGTTCCCGAGGGACGTCGCGCCTTTTTGCAGATGACGGTTGAGGAGAACCTGGAGATGGGCGCCTATACGCAGCCCAAGTCCACGGTGGCTCCGGGCCTTGAGCGCGTCTACGAGCAGTTCCCGCGCCTGAAGGAGCGCCGTCGCCAGGTCGCCGGCACCCTTTCGGGCGGCGAGCAGCAGATGCTCGTTATGGGCCGCGCCCTTATGAGTAACCCCAAGCTGCTCATGCTCGACGAGCCTTCCATGGGCCTGGCGCCGATTCTGATTGAGCAGATCTTCCAGATTGTCGAGGATCTGCATAAGGCCGGCACCACGGTGCTTCTGGTCGAGCAAAACGCACAGATGGCTCTTTCCATCGCCACACGCGGCTACGTGCTCGAGACCGGCAAGATTACCATGACCGGCACCGGCCAAGAGCTCCTGCACGACGATAACGTTCGCAAAGCATATCTTGGTGGTTAGATAGTTACGGCGTTTTACCAAACGCCGTAACTACTTGACGCTGCAAGCCCGCCAGGGCGGCAATCTGCCTTTCAACTTCGGCGGCATGACCAGAAGGTCAATGCCGCCTCGTTTCAAGGCACCTTGCTCGCCCTGGCGGGCTTTCGCT
>CATXJW010000052.1 GCA_958370325.1 uncultured Collinsella sp.
GGCCGCGGCGGCCCGCGCTGCATGAGCATGCCCTTCTGGCGCGAGGACCTCTAAGGTCTTCAAGGGCCCGTACAGGTCATAATACATACATCTAGCTGCCATTAGATGTCTCTCATTGGGGCGGTGCGGGTTTTCGCACCGCCCCAATCTTGTATGAGGAACGTTAACACGATTGGATGACTGCTTTTGTAAGGAGCTTGGCCATGGACATCAAGACGATTGGCGTTGAGGAATGGCTCAACGTTTGGGAGAAGAGCGCCACGTGGGACATCGCCCAGTCGACGATCTCGTCGCTCACCATGGGCGAGCTACGTGCGCTTGACGAGCAGGACGGTGCCACGTTCTACGAGCGCCTGGACCGCGAGAAGATGAACTACGGCTGGATCGAGGGTTCGCCGGAGTTTAAGGCCGAGGTCGCCAAGCTCTATCGTCGTGAGGTCAATCCCGACCATATCCTGCAGACCAACGGCTGCACGGGCGCTAACCTCAACGCCATCATGGCTGTTGTCGAGCCCGGCGACCATGTTATCGCCGAGTGGCCCACCTACGCGCCGCTCTACGAGATCCCGCGCACGCTGGGCGCCGAGGTCGAGTATTGGGAGCTTCGCGAGGAACTCGGCTGGAAGCCCGATATCGAGCAGCTCAAGCGCTTGGTGCGCCCCAGCACCAAGCTCATCTGCATCAACAACGCATCGAACCCCATCGGTACGGTGCTCGATGCCGATATGCTCGGCCAGATTGCCGAGATCGCCCGTTCGGTGGGCGCCTACGTGTTGTGCGATGAGGTGTATCTGCCGCTCGAAAACACTGACTCCTTTATGTCGATGGTCGACGTGTACGAGAAGGCCATCGTCACCAACTCGGTGTCCAAGACCTATTCGACGCCTGCGGCCCGCGTGGGCTGGGTCGTGGCCGACGAAGAGGTGTCCAACAGCATCCGCACGTATCGCGACTACACCATGATCTGCGGCGGCGTGTTCAACGACGCCCTGGCGACTTACGTGCTCGAGCACAAGGACAAGATTCTCGAGCGCAACCGCAAGATCGTGTTTGGCAACCGCGATATCGCGCAGGCTTGGATCGATACGCAGCATCGCGTGTCCTGGACGGCCCCGCAGGGCGTGTCCACCTCGTTTATCCAGCTGGATATTCCCGAGGACGACGAGGAGTTCTGCAAGCGCCTGTTGGCTGAGAGGGGAGTGCTGCTGGTTCCCGGCAGCCGCTTTGGGCTCCCCTGCGGCGCACGCCTGGGCTACTGCGCGAGCGAGGACGTTCTTCGCGAGGGCCTGAGGCTTTTGGGCGAGGCACTGGCGGAGTTCGATCGCTAGGATTCCGATGATCTTCGAGGGCCTTATCCAAATAGGACGAAGATAATCGAAAACGGATCCGTTTCCCTAGGGGAAGCGGGTCCGTTTTTCTATACCGAGAAGTCAAGTTGTTACAAATGGGGCCGTAAAGCGAGCCGGTATCCGCTGGGTCTTATACTGAGCTTCCGGTGAACGGTATCAAGCGTCTGGTAAACGGTAATTTGTTTACCAGAAATGAATAGGACAAACTTTTTTCTGAATAAAAATGAAAATGGTTGAGACGCGGCATGAATCGCTAATTCTATTCATAGCTTTATTAGAAATATGCAATTTGAGGGTGGTTTAATAAAGTTAAGTTCCATTTGCTATTTGGATTGAAAACGCGTTTTAGCACGTAAATACACTTTATTAAATCAAAGTGTGCCATGCGTGAAGTATATGTGTATGCCGTTCACCCCTCATATAAAACCGTTCGGGGGCGAGGTGGAAGTATGGACTGATTTTGGATATAAATATGTCGTCAGCAATAACGCCTCACACGGAGGGGCGCTAACGAATCGGCCCTGACAGGGGCCCGAAAGAAAGGTAGGAGGCCATGACGAAAGGTCTGCACGTGCCTTCCGAGATCGGCAAGCTCAGGAAGGTCTGCCTGCACCGTCCCGGCGACGAGCTCCTCAACCTGCCGCCCGACGAGCTCGAGCGACTCCTGTTCGACGACGTCCCGTTCCTGGAGGTCGCACAGCAGGAGCACGACACCTTCGCCCAGATCCTGAGGGACCAGGGCGTGGAGGTCCTCTACCTCGAGAACCTCGTCGCCGAGGTGTTCGACCAGGTCCCCGGCGCCCGCGCCGAGTTCACCGACCAGTACATCGCCGAGGCCGGCATCCGCGGCCAGCACATGCCGCAGATCGTCCGCGAGAAGCTGGACTCCATCGAGGACAACCTCGAGTTCGTCAAGAAGACCATGGCCGGCATGACCAAGGCCGAGATCGACATGCCCCTCACGGCGTCCACGACCCTCGACTCCCTGGTCAACTCCGAGTCCGAGTCCGACCTGATCATCGACCCGATGCCCAACCTCTACTTCACCCGCGACCCGTTCGCGGTCGTCGGCGAGGGCGTCAACCTCAACCGCATGTACTCGGTCACCCGCAACCGCGAGACCCTGTACGGCAAGTACGTCTTCAAGTACCACCCCGACTACAAGGACGTCTCCCTGTACTTCCGCCGCGACTGCCAGTTCCACACCGAGGGCGGCGACGTGCTGAACATCAACGAGAAGACCCTCGCCGTCGGCATCTCCCAGCGCACCCAGGCCGCCGCTATCGACGTCATGGCCCAGAACATCTTCTGGAACTCCGACTCCAAGGTCGAGCGCATCCTGGCCTTCGACATCCCGGTCTCGCGCGCCTTCATGCACCTCGACACGGTCTTCACCCAGATCGACGTCGATAAGTTCACGATCCACCCCGCCATCATGGGCACCCTGCGCGTCTACGAGCTGACCGCCGGCAAGAACCCGGGCGACGTGAACATCCGCCTGATCGAGGACACCCTCGAGCACGTCCTGGAGGACGCCACCGGCGTCGACCAGGTCAAGCTGATCCCCTGCGGCGGCGGCGACCCGATCGCGGCCTCCCGCGAGCAGTGGAACGACGGCTCCAACACCCTGTGCGTCGAGCCCGGCAAGATCTGCGTCTACGCCCGCAACACCGTCACCAACGACGTGCTGTACAAGGAGGGCCTGGACCTTCTCGTCGTGCCCTCCGCCGAGCTCTCCCGCGGCCGCGGCGGCCCGCGCTGCATGAGCATGCCCTTCTGGCGCGAGGACCTCTAAGTCTTTCCGTTTCCGGTGCGGTCCCCCTACAACCGCACCGGTTTCGCCCGTCAAACGGGCACCGCTACTATTTACGTAATTCATTTTTTCGAAAGGATTTGAACCATGGGTGTTAACCTCTCCGGCCGTAGCTTCCTCAAGCTCCTCGACCTCACCACCGAGGAGATCGAGTACCTGCTCAAGCTCTCCAAGAATTTCAAGGACATGAAGCGCGCTGGCGTTCCGCACCGTTATCTCGAGGGCAAGAACATCGTTCTGCTCTTCCAGAAGACCTCCACTCGTACCCGCTGCGCCTTCGAGGTCGGCGGCATGGATCTTGGCATGGGCGTCACCTACCTCGATCCCGGTTCGTCCCAGATGGGCAAGAAGGAGTCCATCGAGGACACCGCCCGCGTTCTCGGCCGCATGTATGACGGCATCGAGTTCCGTGGCTTTGCCCAGGACGACGTCGAGGAGCTCGCTGCTAAGTCGGGCGTGCCCGTATGGAATGGCCTGACCACCGAGTGGCACCCCACCCAGATGCTCGCCGACATCCTGACCGTCCAGGAGAACTTCAATTACGACATCAAGGGCAAGACCCTCGTCTTCATGGGCGACTGCAAGAACAACGTCGCTCGCTCCCTCATGGTCGTCTGCTCCAAGCTCGGCATGAACTTCGTGGCCTGCGGCCCCGAGGAGTGCATGCCCGCTGACGACGTCATCGAGGCCTGCAAGCCCATCGCCGAGGCCAACGGCTGCACCATCAAGCTGACCACCGACGTCAAGGACGGCGTCACCGGTGCCGACGTTATCTACACCGACGTGTGGGTCTCCATGGGCGAGCCTGACGAGGTCTGGGCCGAGCGCATCGCTCAGCTCACCCCGTATCGTGTCACCTCCGAGGTCATGGCTATGGCCAACCCGGGTGCCATCTTCCTGCACTGCCTGCCCAGCTTCCACGACACCAACACCACCATTGGCGCCGAGAAGTGCGAGCAGTTCGGCATCACCGAGCAGGAGGTCACTGACGAGGTCTTCGAGAGCCCCGCTTCCAAGGTCTTCGACGAGGCCGAGAACCGCATGCACACCATCAAGGCTGTCATGTACGCCACGCTCAAGTAAGAGCATCTAGCATCTCGCTCGGGGTGTATTGCTGCACACCCCGAGCGGTTTTATCTGGTAATAATCTCGCATCAAGCGGCAGGCACGGCACGGAAGAGCCGCTTCGGGCGAGATCAGTAAATGATTTATGAAGGGGGGATGAGAACTATGACTGAGACCGCTAAGAAAAAGCGCGGTATGCCTTCATCGTTCACCATTCTTCTTGCTCTGCTGGCAATTGTCGCAGTGATTACCGTTATCGTCTCCGGCACGTCCGGCGGCGCGGTTACTGCCGCCCGTCTGAGCGATTTCTGCACCGCCCCGATCCTGGGCTTCGCTGACGCTCTGCCCGTCTGCCTCTTCGTTATGATCCTGGGCGGCTTCCTCGGCATGATGACCGAGACCGGCGCCCTGGACAACGGCATCGCCGTTCTGGTGCAGAAGCTTAAGGGCAATGAGATCATGCTCATTCCCGTGCTGATGCTCATCTTCTCCCTCGGTGGTACCACCTATGGTATGTGCGAGGAGACCGTTCCCTTCTACGCCCTGCTCGCTGCTACCATGATGGCCGCTGGCTTCGACCCTATGGTCGGCGCCGCTACCGTCCTGCTCGGCGCTGGCTGCGGCTGCCTCGGCTCCACGGTTAACCCGTTCGCCGTCGGCGCTGCCGTCGACGCTCTGACCGGCGTTGACATTGCCGTGAATCAGTCCATCATCATCGGCCTCGGTGCCGTCCTGTGGATTGTCACTACCGCCATGTCCATCGTCTTCGTGATGAACTATGCCAAGAAGGTCAAGGCCGACAAGGGTTCCACCATCCTGTCGATGCAGGAGCTCAAGGACGCCGAAGAGGCTCACGGTAAGGCTGCTTCCGAGGTTCACAAGGAGGTCAAGCTCACCGGTCGTCAGAAGGGTGTTCTGATCGCCTTCGCCTTCACCTTCGTCGTCATGATCGTCGGCTTCATCCCGCTGGCAGACCTTAACGAGGGCGTCGCCAACTTCTTTGACGCTGGCGCTGTCTACGATGCCGACGGTAACACCGTCGTCCAGGGCTGGTCTGCCCTGATCACCGGCCTGCCCATTGGTCAGTGGTACTTCGACGAGGCTTCCACCTGGTTCTTCCTCATGGCTATCCTGATCGGTATCATCGGTGGCCTGTCCGAGAAGCAGATCGTCAACACCTTCATCACCGGTGCTGCCGACATGATGTCCGTTGTTCTCGTCATCGCCCTCGCCCGTGGTATCTCCGTCCTCATGGCTAACACCGGCCTCGACGTCTATGTCCTCGACGCTGCCGCCAATGCGCTGGCTGGCCTGTCCGGCGTGATCTTCGCTCCCATGAGCTTCCTGGTCTACTTCGGCCTGTCCTTCCTGATCCCCTCGACCTCTGGTATGGCTACCGTCTCCATGCCCATCATGGGACCGCTGGCTGTTAAGCTCGGCTTCTCGCCTGAGGTCATGGTCATGATCTTCTCCGCCGCCATCGGTGTCGTGAACCTGTTCACCCCGACCTCCGGCGCCATCATGGGCGGCCTCGCCCTGGCCAAGATCGAGTGGACGACCTGGCTCAAGTTTGCCCTTAAGCTCATCGTCGCGCTCTCCGTCGTCTGCGCCATCATCCTGACCGTCGCCTGCGTGTTGATCTAAGTACCCCACGGGTACCCCACGGAAACCTTGACGATCCTGTAAAGGATCACCTGGTCATCGTCTGTCCGGTGGGGTCAACCCACCGGTAGACTCCTACCTTTAGCCCCCTCCCGTTCCGTGCGCGGGAGGGGGCGCACTTATGTTCCGGCGTTTTACCAAACGCCGGAATCACTCGACGCTGCAAGCCCGCCAGAGCGGCAATCTGACGTTCAATCGTCGGGCATGGCCAAAAGGCCTATGCCCTCCTCTTTCACGTCACCTTGCTCGCTCTGGCGGGCTTTCGCTGACTTTTGTTCCACCTGCGGCGCTGCCATCGTTGGTGCAAAGGTGTCAGGTTGCTTCGCGCCATTCCCTCCTCTTTCGCGTCACCTTGCACGCTCTGGCGGGCGCTCGCTGACTTATGCTCCACCTGCGATGTTTCCATTATTGATGCAAAGGGGTCAGGTTAGCTTGTACCAAAAAGGGGAAGTTGCGGTGGAAAAGCTCCTGTTTGTGTGTCCTAAGGGACTAAGCGGGAACTATTCCACCGCAACTTATCGAGCGCGTGTTTGGTTGGTGCCTGTTGATGGCCTGGGCATCGGGGAGGGTCTGCTCCGTTATAATCGCGTAGGAACTTAATTTACGAAACGGGACGGGAGCCATATATGCGCCAGGGTTTCGACAACGCGAAATATATCGAGCTGCAGGCCGCTCATATTAAAGAGCGCATCTCGCAGTTTGGCGGCAAGCTGTATTTGGAGTTTGGCGGCAAGCTGTTCGATGACTATCACGCGAGCCGCGTGCTACCGGGTTTTGAGCCGGACAGCAAGTTCCGCATGCTCAAGAGCATCGCCGACGATGTCGAGGTTATCATCGCGATCAACGCGAACCACATCGAGAAAAACAAGGCTCGTGGTGACCTTGGCATTACCTATGACGAGGATGTGCTGCGCCTGGTTGACCTGTTCCGCGGCAACGGCTTTGCCGTCGCGGCTGTGGTCATCACCCAGTACGCCGGCCAGCCCGCTGCCGATGTGTTCCGCAACCGCCTGAACGCGCTCGGTATTCCCGCCAAGCTGCACTATCCCATCGAGGGGTATCCGCACGATGTCGATCTGATCGTGTCCGACGATGGCTATGGCAAGAACGAGTTTGTCGAGACCACCCGACCGCTCGTTGTGGTCACTGCCCCCGGTCCTGGCTCGGGCAAGCTTGCCACCTGCCTGTCTCAGCTCTATCACGAGCACAAGCATGGCACGGCCGCCGGCTATGCCAAATTCGAGACCTTCCCGGTTTGGAATCTTCCTCTGACGCATCCGGTCAATATTGCCTACGAGGCCGCCACGGCGGACCTCGACGATGCCAACATCATCGATTCCTTCCACCTTGAGGCCTACAACAAGACCACGGTCAACTACAACCGCGACGTCGAGGCCTTCCCGGTGGTCCGTGCCCTGATGGAAAAGATCCTGGGCAAGAGCCCCTACCAGAGCCCCACGGACATGGGCGTCAATATGGTCGGCTTTGCCATCACCGATGACGATGCCTGCCGCGACGCTTCCAAGATGGAGATCGTCCGCCGCTACTTTACCGCGGTCGAAAATGTGCGCCGTACCGGCGTGGGCGATGAGCAAGTCGACCGTCTCAAGATTATTATGAAGAAGGCCGGCATCGATAAGAACTACTCACCGGCGCGCTCGGCGGCCCTCACCAGGGAGCAGCTGACGGGTGGTCCCGTGGGTGCCATGGTTATGCCCGATGGCTCCGTGGTGACCGGTAAGACCTCCACGCGCCTAGGCGCCGCAAGTTCGCTCATTATGAACGCCCTCAAGCATGTCTCGGGCGTCGACCTTGAGCTCGAGGTCATTAGCGATGAGGCGATCGAGCCCATCAGCAAGCTCAAGACGCATTTCCTGGGCAGCAAAAACCCGCGCCTCCACACCGACGAGACGCTTATGGCGCTGTCGATCACCTCGGCCACGAGTGAGACGGCCGCTCGCGTCCTTTCGGGCCTGGAGCAGCTGCGCGGTTGCGACGCCTTCTTTAGCGTGATTATCTCGCCGACGGACGAGACGGTACTGCGCAAACTGGGTATCAACGTGTGCTGCGAGCCCAAGTTTGAGCGCCGTGGTTTCTTCCATCGCTAAGTTTGAAGCACCGCGGTAATTGCATTACATTTTGGCTGTATCGGGTTAGCGCCCGGTACGGCTTTTTGATCAATAAAGCGCCTATTTCGGCGAAAAATAGTTGTTTACCTGCCTAGAAACAATTTGAGCGGTATACAATAACCGTAACTGTTTCATCCTTAGCGGGATGCCGCATGATGGATATTACCTGCCATCGTGAGGTGTGTCGGTCGCGCACGGCGCGTTAGATGCTCGTGCTCGGTTTGAGGAGGCTGCCATGGCGGGCAAGGGTCGTGCGAGTGTCAACGATATGAAGCGTGTCGAGGTGCTGGTGTTGATGGAGATCGACCAGCAAACCGAAGACAATGGCGGGCCGTATGGTTTCTCGCGCAAAACGCTTGCCGAGCGCGTGGGGGTTTCGCCGTATCGTGCCCGCGCCGCAATCGATCGCTTGGATTCCGAAGGCATGATTGATGTCGTCTCGCGTTATAGCGACGACGGCGGTCAGCTTGCAAATGGCATTTGCCTCACCGAACGTGGCGAGTGGTATCTTGAGGGCGTCCGTACCGGCATGCTCGTTCAAGAAATGCTTGAGGACGAGGTTGCTGATCGATAGCAGCATGTAACCCTTGCCATAGCGACGCCGCCTGGGAAACCGGGCGGCGTTTTGTTTCAAGATTGAGAAATGCAATCGAACACGAGAAAAATTGCGAACGGTCCGCGGCGCGAGTATTACAATGAAGACCCGTAAGATGTGGATAAACAACTTCTACGGGAAGCGCAGGTAACTCAATATGACCAAGCATGTGTTCGTAACCGGTGGCGTGGTTTCGTCCCTGGGCAAGGGTATCACCGCGGCCTCGCTGGGCCGTCTGCTCAAGTCGCGTGGCTACAAAGTAACGATGCAGAAGGCCGACCCGTATCTGAACGTCGACCCCGGTACCATGAGCCCGTTCCAGCATGGTGAGGTCTTTGTAACCGAGGATGGTTACGAGTCCGACCTGGACCTGGGTCATTACGAGCGCTTTATTGATGAGAACCTGACCCGCGATTCCAACTTTACGACCGGTGCCATCTACAAAAGCCTCATCGCCCGCGAGCGCCGCGGCGACTTTTTGGGCGGTACCGTGCAGGTGATTCCTCACGTCACCAATGCCATTAAGGATAAGTTCCGCCGCATCGAGGAGCAGACCGGCTCCGATGTAGTCATCACCGAGCTGGGCGGCACGATCGGCGACATCGAGTCCCAACCGTTTGTCGAGGCCATTCGTCAGTACCGCAAGGAGGCCGGCCCCGAGAACGTCTGCTACATCCATGTGTCGCTCGTTCCCTATATCGCCGCCGCCCACGAGGTCAAGACCAAGCCCACGCAGCATTCCGTCAAGGAGCTCCGCAGCTTTGGCATCCAGCCCGATATTATCGTGCTGCGCTCCGACCACCATATCGATGACGCTATCCGCGGAAAGATCGCAAGCTTCTGCGACGTCGACACCGATTGCGTCTTTACCAACGAGGACTGCGCGAGCATTTACGATGTTCCGCAGCTGCTTGCCGAGCAGGACTTTGACCTGCGCATTTGCGAGCGCCTGGGTCTGGACCCGCGTGAGCGCGACATGAGCGAGTGGAACGAGTTCCTGCGCAAACAGAATCACGCCAACCATCACGCCGACAAGGTGAAGATCGCCGTCGTTGGCAAGTACACGCAGCTGCCCGATGCGTACCTGTCGGTTATCGAGGCCCTGCACCACGCGGGCGTGTTCTACGATCGCCACGTTGACGTGCAGCTGGTCGATGGCGAGAGCCTCGACGAGCAGAACGTCTCCGAGGTCCTGGGTGACGCCTCGGGCATCTTGGTCCCTGGCGGCTTTGGCAAGCGTGCCCTGGAGGGCAAGATCCTCGCGGCCGAGTTCGCCCGCGAGCACAAGATTCCGTATCTGGGCATTTGCCTGGGTATGCAGGTGGCCGTGTGCGAATTTGCCCGCAACGTCGTCGGCCTTGCCGGCGCCAGCTCTTCCGAGTTCGATCCGGATGGCCCGTATAGTGTCATCGACCTGATGAGCTCGCAGGAGGACGTGACCGAGAAGGGCGGCACCATGCGCCTGGGTGCCTATCCATGCAAGCTTGCTGCCGATTCCCTCGCGCGCGAGGCCTATGGCGAGGACCTCGTCTACGAGCGTCACCGTCACCGTTTTGAGTTCAACAACGCCTTCCGTGACCAGCTCGAGGACGCCGGCTTGGTTATCTCGGGTCTTTCGCCCGACGAGCGTCTGGTCGAGATGGTCGAGCTGCCGCGCGACGTGCATCCGTGGTATGTGGCAACCCAGGCTCACCCCGAGTTCAAGAGCCGTCCGACCAACCCGCAGCCGCTGTTCCGAGAGTTCGTGCGTGCCTCGATCGGTCAGCACGAGGGTGTCGATCGCCTGCAGGTGACGCCCATGAACCTCGCTACGGACTAAGGGTGCCGGCGAATAAGGAACATACCGAAGCTACTCCCTCGTCGCTCGCTGTGGCGGCGGGGGAGTATCTCGATTACCTTGCGGTCGAACGGGGCTTGGCGCGCAATACGATTGCGGCCTACCGTCGTGACCTGACGACGTACTGCGCCTATCTGGAGCGGGCTGACATTGCGTCTTTTGAAGATGTGAGCCGTCAGGTCGTGGAGGGCTTTGTTGCCGATCGCCGCGACGGAGGCTATTCCGACGCCTCGGTGGAGCGCGCGCTTGCTGCCGTGAAGGGTCTGCATGCCTTTTTGGTGCGCGATGGGGCCGTGGCCCAAAACCCGACGGCGGCGTTGCGCCTGCCCAAAAAGGCAGATCGCCTGCCGGAATACCTTTCGGTGGAGGATGTCTCGGCACTGCTCGATCAAGACTTTCCCGAGGGCGAGATGGGGCTGCGCGATCATGCCATCTTGGAAGTGCTTTACGGTTGCGGCTTGCGCGTGAGTGAGCTGGTTGGGCTCGATGTGGGCGATATCCATATCGATGACGGGTTTGTCCTGGTGCGCGGTAAGGGCTCCAAGGAGCGTCTGGCCCCGCTGGTGGGAAGCGCGGCGCGTGCCCTGACACGCTATATAGGTGACGGGCGCACGCTCCTGGCCGCCCATGCTCACGGGACGGAGACCTCGGCGGCCTTTTTAAATAAGAACGGACGTCGCCTGTCGCGCCAGGCCGTGCATGCGATATGCGAGCGGTATGGGCGTCAGGTGGGGCTGGTGGGGCTCCATCCCCATACCTTGCGCCACTCCTTTGCCACCCACATGCTCGCGGGCGGTGCCGACCTGCGTGTGCTGCAGGAGATTTTGGGCCATGCCGATATTTCGACCACGCAGGTCTACACGCATGTCGACCGCACGCAACTGACCGAGGTCTATCTGGCGGCGCACCCGCTGGCACATCGTTAACACATCGCTGGCCTGCATATCTATAGGTATTTGGGGACGGGCCCCAGATTGCCGCTGCGTGCTTTTGCGCGCGCATGGACAATCTGGGGCCCGTTCCATTTTTCGCCACTTGTCGTCGCGGTGGTGGGACGCACGTGCCTTGGGTGGGGGAGTTTGGGGGCGATGTGAACGGCATGTAAAGGGACGCAAAAATCGCCTCAAGGTCAACTTGAAGGTTGAGGTTGAAAGGCGGGGTGCCACAGGTGGCATCCCGCCGTTGCTGCAAACACAACATATTGTGTTTTCGAACATATGCTCGGGGGTGTTTTGCAACATATTGGGGGTGGAATGGTGGGGCGGGGTGGG
>CATXJW010000053.1 GCA_958370325.1 uncultured Collinsella sp.
GCCAGGCGGTCGGTCACGAGCACCGTCAGGATCCACGGGGAGACGATGACGCGGAACTCGTCGTCAAGGCCGGGGATGGCGAACTCGGCGGTGTCGATGACGTTGATGTCGGTGTCGCCGGTCACGCCGCGGGTCAGGAACGCGCGGACGCGCTCGTCGAGCTTGCGGTTCTCGTCCTCGCCCATGAACAGGAAGACCGGGACGCCCGGCTCCACGAGCTCGAGGGTGCCGTGGAAGAAGTCGGCCGAGGTGATGTAGCGGGTGCGCTTCCACTGCATCTCCTCCAGGATGCACATCGAGAACAGGATCGTCTCGCCCCACAGGGCGCCGGAGCCGATGAACATGGTGTAGGGGGCCAGGGCGTACTTCTTGGCGAGCTCCTCGGCGCGCGGCTCGAAGCGCCTGCGGATGTCGAGCATGTCCTTCCAGATGTCCTTGGTCTGCTCGATGAACAGGTCGAACTTGGGGAAGCAGCCGCGGCGGTTGAGCAGGCGCAGGCCGAAGCAGTCGGCGAGGTAGTAGCCCTTCTCGCAGCCGCCCGAACCATGGTCGGAGGCCATGGCGACGCAGTTCTCGGCACCCACGGCCCGGCCGATGAGACCCTCGGGCTTGGTCATGGCGTAGACGCGCACGCCCATGTCCTTCATCTTCTTGACGGCCTCGAGGACCTCGGGGGTGGTGCCGGACTCGGAGGCGGTGAGAACGACGGACTTCTCGGTCATGCGCTTGTGGCCGGAGACGTTCCACTCGGCGGCGTGGATCAGGTAGACCTCGAGGTCGCGGTCGCCGAACTTGTTCATGAGGTACTCGAGCTGCATGAGCTCGTCCCAGGTGCCGCCGACGCCCATCAGGAACACGGCGTCGTAGCCCTCGTCGGCGACCTTGTCGGCGAGCGCGGTCATCTTCTTGCCGGTCTCGTAGAGCGCCTTGCCGTCCTCGAGGTAGCCCTCCTGGTCGAAATGCATGATCTCGATCTTCTCGGTTTCCTTCATTTGTCTCTCCTTTCTGGGGTTGTCTCCACGTCCCCCATGCCAACGGGCATCAAAGCCCGCTTACATTCCGTAACACTCAGCCGCTTTGGCCTTAAGCGCATTGACTGACTCTTCGTAGCCCCCTGCCTTGACTTCCATTTGTTTGGAGACGGCATCGAGATACGGGTGCACGTCCCATGACTTCAGACGCTCGGCAATCATGGCCGCAACCGTCTGGAAGAACACCAGATTGGGAATTGCGCTGAGCAGCGGAGTCACCTGAGGCACCACGACCTCGTGAGCTCCACCCCTGGGATGGGCCGTGAGCAGCACCGTTTTTGTCGTAACGTTCGATAGCGCATCGGCGATATTCGCAAGACGCTCCGACCCCTGCGGATCGTCGACAATAAACACCAGATAACCCGGAACGATCTGCATCTCGGGACCGTGGACGAACTCCTCGCCCTCGTGATGCATAGCCGGAATCTTGATGGTCTCGCTCAGCTTGAGTGCTGCCTCTTCGGCAACGCCATAGTTGGGGCCATTGCCCACAACCATCGCCGGCGCGTGTTCCGACAGCTCGAGCATGTGATCTTGCACGTAAGCCTCGGCCGTCTTGCACATGGCGGCATTAGCATGAATAGTCTCGCGCAGGTCGTCAAGACGCTGGGCAACGCCCTCGGCATCAATCGTTCCACGCGCCTGACCGCCGTAAACACCAAAGAGCACCAGATACTCGATGAGCGTCTGGACGCCCAGAGTTACAAAGTCCACCGACTCGACACCCACGCCGTAGTCGAGAACGATATCGGCATGCTCCTTAATGGGAGCCTCGACGTTTGCTGTGAGCGCAACTGCAGGCATATCGTGTGCGCGCATGTAATCGAGCGCCGCAATCGTATTGGTCGAATAGCCACTCTGCGAGACGGCGATGTTGAGCGCATGCTGCGGATAGGTGTGCTCAAAATCGACAAAAGCCTCGGGCGTCACAACGGACACCTGCATCTGCAGCGCATCCTGCAGATAATCGCGGACGCAATCGGCTGCATGGCGGGACGAACCCGAAGCAACGATGCGCAGCGCGCTAAAGGAACCAGGCAGGAAAATATCTACGAGCTGGCATACAAGCCCAGACGAACGCTCAAGGTTCTCACCCATACGCACGTGGGCAAGCTGAACGTAATCGAGCATTTTCATCGTCTCACCTCGTAACAAATAATTAGTATTTGATATCAATTACAGTTACAGGTTACGGCTTTTTGATACCTCTTTGTCGATTAATTTATCCCCATCGGCGAACGGTCGATTTTGAGCCATGTAAGGTTGTATATACGGCTGACCCAACGATCAAAACTGGTTAGCTTACCAGCTGTTATTCACAAAACACCAGCTAATACGTATAGGTATATCCACCCGCATCACCGCGGTTAAACGACTTGACGTACTCAATCGCCTGGCCGCTCGCATCGAAGCTCACGCACTCCAGCGTCAAGGCAAGATCGCCCTGCTCCAGTCCAAGCAGACCGGCATCTCGCGCGCCCAGCGCTTCGATATCGAGCTTTTCCTGTGCCATGACCGGCTTTCGGCCCAGCATCTCATAGGTCTCGTACAAACTGAAGACCGACACGTCAATATCTTCGATTGTGGGAAACAGCAGGCACGGGATGAACGCCATCTCAATCGATACGGGATCGCCGTTGACGCAGTTCAAACGCCGAATCGAATACAGCAAATCGTCCTCGGCAATGCCAAACAAGTTGGCATAATATGGACCCGCATAACGCTTGGAACGCGCGAGGATGCGGACGGACGGCTCGCCGCCCGAAGCACGAACCGACTCGCGAAAGCCTCCTGTTCGCTCGTAGGCAACAGGCACTTTCTGTGCCACAAACGCGCCCTTTCCGCGGACGCGGCGAATCTGCCCGCGCCGAACTAACTCGTCCACAGCACTCCGGATAGTCAGGCGTGTCGTGCCAAACTCCTCGGCAAGTTCATTTTCGGACGGAATCATTGAACCCGTGGGATATATACCGCGCTCGATACACTCTTCAATTCGACGTCGTATGCGCATATAAACCGGGGTGGCATCTACTGTTTCAGCCATTGTTCACCTGCCGCGCTCTTCTTGCCGTTCTTTTCGCCGTTATCGGCGAAGCGATACTTTGTGGGCAGAATTACCGATTTGCAATGTTCCACAAAACGCATGTCCTTATCGAACTCAATCGAGCTCTGATAGAAAACAGGCGTCCCCTCGTCCTGCTGAAGCAGTTCGGCCTCTTCGGCATTCAGGCGCGAAATCGAAACATGTTCACACCCATGCTCCACGCGCACGCCGCCTTCTTGAAGCAACACATCGTACAGGCTTTCTTGCGTATAGTCGTGATTGGGAAGCGACGGGCACAGGGACAGGTTGACGTGAGCCGTCTCGATTGACGCCGGCTCGCCCTCGATAAGTCGAACGCGTTGCATGCGGAGTAAAGGAGCGCCTACAGACACCCCAAGCTTGTCGGCAAGCGCTTCATCCGCCTCGATGGTCCCGGTGGAAACCAGACGAGAAGAGGGATGCAGGCCGGCAGTCCGCACAGCATCGGAAAAGTTATACGTTTCCTGGAAGATGTTCAGCGGCTTAGGAGGACACAAATACGTACCCGATCCGCGACGGCTCTCGAGCGTTCCGCACGAGATGAGCCGCATGATACCGGCGCGCAACGCCGTACGCGAAACGCCGATCTCTTCGCACAGCACGCGCTCGGCCGGCAGGCGATCGCCGCCGGCAAGCTGATGGTGCTGGATATACCAAAGAATTCCCTCAACAGCACGATCTTTGGGGGGAATTGCATAAGATTCGCCTGCCATTGCACAGACTCCTCATTCAGAAACGTATGTCGCCATAATTAGGCCAGCCCTCCCATGGCATCAAATTCGGCCTTAATCTTCTCGGCGACATTCCGATACGACTTATATAGACTTGAATCGCGTTTGACTTCATCGGTCATAACGGGAATCTCTAATTTGGAAACCTCGTCTTTTCCCGTCTGAACCGCCACAACAACGCCCATACCAAGACACATATTACGCTTGGCAGCGTTCATTTTTGCCGCCTTAGCGGGATTTGCCAGAATACGCTGGGCAAATTCCTGTTTTGAGACCGCTTCCTCGGCCTCCGGATCGCCCGCCTCGGCCACTTCGCACTGCAGCACATCCGCATAGTCAAAAATCTTCGGCTCGCCGCCGCGCTGATGCACAGCCCACTTGCGGCGCGTGGCATCCTGGTAGATAGCCGGCAAAAACGTAAACCGCGGCGGGTCCAAAATCGTATCCGTGATGGTAAACACATCGGGATCAAAGGCATCCTGCGGGTTTTTCTTCTTGAACAGCCCCATATCAGCCTCCCGTACTAGCATTAAACAACTCAAGCCGAATATAGCACCAATTTCAAGCTCATGCTTTAGCGTGTCGGTGCGTGGCATCTATAGCTCGCTCAGCGGGGTAATACGGGCGAGGGCCGGGGCGCCTGTCTTGTTTTGAGAAGTGGGCTTCGCGAACTTCTCAAAACAAGACAGGTGTCCCGGCCCTGGCGATGTAACCTTGGCTGACCATAGTTGGATGCACGGTCCACAAGGCAGCGTGAGCAAAGTCCCTATTACATTAAAAAGAATCAGCCCCCCGCATATCGAAACGGTCGAGAGGGCCTTGCCCGGCGGGCAAGGCCCCAGCGCGAGACCGTCCAGCACAAGCGCTCCCCGAGCAACCGCTCGCCGCTGGTTGCACAAAAGTCAGCGAGCGGGTTCCAGGTGCCCCAGGTCGCCGTGAAAGAGGAGCGACGCGTACTTTATGTACGCGAGCGACGGTTTGAACGGCGAGATGGGGTGCCTGGGACCCGCGCAGCGTCGAGCTATTACGCGGTTTGGTAAAACCGCGTAACTAAGTTATTCGTTGTCGCCGGCAGTTAGCTGCGTTGCGGAAAGCGCGCCGTCGGCCGCGGTTGCGGCTGCGGCGTCGGGCCAGACCCAGTCGGTAAAGGCCGGGTGATCGAAGCCCTCGTCGCACGCGAACTCAAAGGCCTCGGTGCGGAATGCCTCCCACTCGTCAATCTGCTCGGCAAACTTATCGGCGTCGACCATGCGCAGCACGTCGGCGGCAAGCGCCCAGCGGTCCATGTTGTTCAGGCGCAGCATGTCGAACGGCGTGGTCGTAGAGCCTTTCTCCTCGTAGCCGTGGACACGGAAGGCGTCGTGGCCGGGACGGTTCCAGATCAGACGGCGAATCGTGCCGGCATAGGCATGGAATGCGAAGAGCACGGGCTTCTCGCCGCAACCGAACAGCTCAGCCCAGCGCTCATCGCTGATGGCCTGGTCGTTCTCGCAGACATTCTGGATCTTGAGCAGGTCGACCACGTTGACGAACCACACCTTAATGCCTAGCTCGCGCAGCATATCGGTTGCAGCCAGGGCCTCGAGCGTCGGCACGTCACCGCAGGTGGCGACCACGACGTCGGCCTCGGCGAGCGAGTCGGCGGTCGATGCCCACTCCCAAATCGCGACACCCTCGGCGAGCTCAGACTTGGCCTCGTCGACCGTCTGGAAGGTGGGGGCGGGTTGCTTGCCACAGAAGATGGCGTTGACGCAGTCGGTGGACTGGTAGACGCGCTCGGCCACGGCAAGGGCCATGTTGGCGTCGGCCGGATAGTAAGCATTCACGATATGCGTGTCGTTGGCCTTGTTGAGCAGCAGGTCGATAAAGCCGGGGTCCTGGTGCGAGAAGCCGTTGTGGTCCTGGCGCCACACGTGGCTCGACAGCAAAATGTTGAGGCCGCTGATAGGAGCACGCCACGGAATCTCGCGCTTGGTGGCCTCGAGCCATTTGCAGTGCTGGTTGACCATGGAATCGACGACGTGGACAAAGCTCTCGTAGGAGCTCCACACGCCGGAGCGTCCGGTGAGCACGTAGGCTTCGAGGAAACCCTCACATTGGTGCTCGGACAGCTGCTCGACAACCTTACCGGAGCCGGCCAGCAGCTCGTCGTTGGCCTCGTCCTCGTAGAATCCGGCATCCCACTGCTTCTTGGTCACCTTGTAGGCAGCCTGTAGGCGGTTGGACGCGGTCTCGTCGGGACCGAAGATGCGGAAGTCGTCCATGTTCTTGGCCAGGACGTCGGCGGTGTACTCACCAAAGACGCGGGCGGCCTCGGTGGAGCCCCAGCCGTGACCCTTACTTGCGACGGGAATCTCGTGGGCGTGGATATCGGGCAGTTCGAGCTCGCGGCGCACCTTGCCGCCGTTTGCATTGGGGTTGGCGCCGATGCGCAGCTCGCCGGTCGGCATAAAGGCCGTCACCTCGGGACGTACCTGGCCCTCGGGCGTAAAGAGCTCCTCGGGCTTGTAGGAGCGCAGCCACTCGCGCAGCACGCGGAAGTGCTCGTGGGTGTCCTTGGCGCTCGCCAGCGGCACCTGATGCGCGCGCCAGGAGTCCTCGGTCTTCTTGCCGTCGATGCGCTTGGGGCAAGTCCAGCCCTTGGGCGTACGGAACACGATCATGGGATAGGCCGGGCGGACCACGGTCTCGTCCGCGGCTGCCTGAGCCTGAGCGGTGGCCTTGATGTCGCAGATCTCGTCAAAGACCTGCTCAAACAGGGCGGCGAAACGCTCATGGATGCTCGCGTGACTCTCGTCGTCAAAGCCGGCGACAAAGAAGTGCGGCTTGTAGCCCATGCCCTCAAAGAACTTGGTGAGCTCCTCGTCGGACACGCGGGCGAGGATGGTGGGGTTGGCGATCTTGTAGCCGTTGAGGTGCAGGATCGGCAGGACGATACCGTCGGTTGCCGGGTTCACGAGCTTGTTGGACTGCCAAGAGGTCGCAAGCGGACCGGTCTCGGACTCGCCGTCGCCCACCACGGCCACGGCCAGCAGGCTCGGGTTGTCCATGACGGCGCCGTAGGCGTGGCTGAGCGTGTAGCCGAGCTCGCCGCCCTCGTGAATGGAGCCGGGCGTCTCGGGCGCAAAGTGGCTCGGGATGCCGCCGGGATAGGAGAACTGGCGGAAGAACTTCTGCAGGCCGGCCTCGTCATTGGTGATGTCGGGGCGGATCTCACGGTAGGTGCCATCGAGCAGCGACTGGGCAGTACCGGCAGGGCCACCGTGGCCCGGGCCCATCAAAAAGATGGCGTTCTGGTTGTGATCGGCAATGAGGCGGTTGACGTGGCCGAACAGGAAGTTAATGCCGGGCGTGGTGCCCCAGTGACCGACCAGGCGGTGCTTAACGTCCGGACGACCAAAGTCGCGCACCTCACCGGTTTTCTCGTCAACAAAGTCGGGGCGCATCAGCGGGTTGGAGCGAAGGTAAATCTGGCCGACGGACAGGTAGTTCGATACGCGCCAATACAGGTCGACGCCCTCGAGCTCGGAAGCCGGCACCTCGTGGCCCAGCTTTTGCCACGGCGTTCCCAGAGTTTTAGCCATTGTTTATGTCCCTTCGCTGTATGGTCACCCTCCAATACGGCAACCTTTCGTTGGGACTAGTATATTTGGTAAAACGTTTTATCAGTATGAAAAAACGTTTTACCATCCTGATTTGCCATGTTGACAGGCAGAAGCAGACATTCACCTGCGACATTGCCTGTCACAGGTGCTCCACATTCAGTCTCTGCAAATTGATAAACGTGTTTAGTTATGTTTAGTAAGCTCGAGCACGCTGTCCTTAACGATAAGCGCCGGCTCCAGAACGACCTCTTCGGCACGTCTACCGCCCCTACCGGCAAGACGCTTGGACATGCAGCCAAAAGCATGCTTCGCAAGGACACCAGGATCCTGCTCAATCGCGGTCAGCGCCGGCTCAAAGAGAACGTCGGCCGCCGAGTTGTCATAGCTCACCACCGAGATATCGTCCGGGATGCTCTCACCCATCTCGTGCAGGCGCTTGAGCAAACCGAGGGCAATGTTATCCGAGCTTGCGAACACGGCGGTGGCGTCGGTTGCGAGCACCGCCTCCGAGGCCTCGTAGGCACTCGGAATGTAGTACTCGCTCTCAAACTCCAAACGCGCGTCGATCGGCAGGCCAACCTCGCGCAGCGCGCGCTCATAGCCGGCAAGTCGCTTGCGGCCCGTATTGGAACGGCGCGCGTTAACCAAGCAGGCAATGCGACGGTGGCCCTGCTCGATCAAGTAGCGGGTAGCCATGTAGCCACCCATCTCGTGGTCGAACATCACCTTGTCGCACTCGAGCCCCTCAATGGCGCGGTCGACCATTACGGCCGGGATGGGCAGGTGGCTGACTTCTTCGCGCAGGGCGCGGTCGTCGGAGAACTCGTCACCCACCACCAGAAAGACGCCATCAACGCCGCGCGTCACCAGCTGGCGCAGCAGCTCCAGATCGTCATCGGCGCTTCCGCCCGAGCTGGTAATGAAGAGCGCATAGCCGTCCTCGCGGCAGCGCTTTTCCAGGCTACCGGCGAGCGAGGCAAAAAAGCGGCTCTCGATGTTAGGGACGATAAGGCCCAGCGTGCGCGACTCGCGCATGACCAGGCTGCGCGCAATCTGGTTGGGAACATAGTGGTTGCGCGCCGCGACCTCTTTGATGAGCTTGCGGTTTTCTTCCGAGATGCGACAGGGCCGATTATTGAGAACAAGCGAGACCGACGAGGGGGAAAGCCCCACCTCCTGGGCGATCTGCTTGAGGGTGACTTTGTTGGCCATCTCGCTCCTTCCGGGTTTACGCGCAATCTCTTGAAAGTATAGCGACTACCCCTCTACCTCGGTGATAAACACTTTACCAATCCGGTGGACGGCTGTTTTATCGCCGCCAGCGCACCAAATCCGTCCGGGTGGGGTATATTGCAATCGATTGATGACAACGACCACCAAAAGGCGGACATTCGTATGCACGAGAACGACTTTTTTAACGAGGACCTGCTGTGCGCGCTCGCTGGCGCTGCCGGCGAGGACAACGTGCTGATGAGCGAGCCCATGCGCGAGCACACCACGTTTAAGATCGGCGGCCCGGCCGACGTCTTTGTCACGCCCGATACCGAGCAGGGCCTCGTCGCCACGCTCGATACCTGCTATCGCTGCGACCTGCCACTCACCATCGTGGGCAACGGCTCCGACTTGCTCGTCGGCGACAAGGGCATCCGCGGCGTCGTCGTAGCGCTGGGCGAGGGCCTCTCCGACATTACGGTCAATGGCACGCACGTCACGGCGGCAGCCGGCGCCTTGCTTTCCGATGTCGCAGCCGCGGCAGCCGAGGCCGGCCTTGCCGGCATGGAGCCCATCTCGGGCATCCCCGGATCGGTCGGCGGCGCCTGCTACATGAACGCCGGTGCCTACGGTGCCTGCATGGCCGATGTGCTGGAGTCCGTGCGCGTCTACAAACCCGCTCGCCAGCTCGACGACGGCACCCGCGGCAGCGGCAACATCATCGAGTTCGATGTCGACGAACTCAACCTGGGCTATCGCAAGAGCCGCATCGCCGACGACGGCTTTATCGTTCTTTCTGCCACCTTCAACCTCGCACCGGGCAACGCCGCGATGATCAAGACCGACATGGATGACTACCGCCAGCGCCGCGAGGACAAGCAGCCGCTCGACATGCCGAGTGCCGGCTCCACCTTCAAGCGCCCCGAGGGCTACTTTGCCGGCAAGCTCATCATGGATGCCGGCCTGCGAGGACACGCCGTTGGCGGCGCGCAGGTGAGCGAGAAGCACTGCGGCTTTATCGTCAACGCCGACCACGCCACCGCCGCCGACGTCGACGAACTCATCCGCCACATCCAGGCAACCGTCAAAGACCAATTCGGCGTAGACCTAGAACCCGAAGTCCACCGAGTAGGCGAATTCCTTTAACAAAGAAGGCCCCGAAAGGGGCCTTCACCATATTTATTCAGATAACCCAGTCCGGTGTGTCGCGCTCAGGACCCGAGAGGGCCGGGACAGTCCGAGAGGCATAAGGTTGATCGCGAGTTCCGCACGCAAAGAAGGCCACTTAATGTGGCCTTCGTCTTGCGCAGGACTGTAGAGCAGGCAACCTTATGCCTCGCCCCCAGCCCCGGACCAACTTGCTTCAAACCGCAGCTACGACAGCGCAATACCGCCAAGCCAGCCCCAACGCACGCCAGAGCCAGTGCCATAGAAGCTAATAAACGAATCAAGCGACTTAGACGTAATGGCACCCTCGTTGCTCATAACGATACCGCCGCCAACGTAGATACCCACATGACCGTAGATAAGGCCCGGAGCACCCGTGCCGCTGTGCGAGGAATCGGCCACGATCATGCCCACCTGCAGCGCCGAGCGGTCGGAGCTATAGCACCATGCGTTAAACATATCGCACGCGTTACCGCCAAAGTAGCCAACGCCGGCGTTACGGAAGACATTGGTAACCCACGCCGCGCACCAGTTCTGACCCGGCGAAGGCGTAGAGTAGCACGCGTTGACGACGGCCTGCTGTTTGCCCGAGCCGGCATTCTGTTGCGGGGTTCCGGGCGCATACGATCCGCCACCCGAGCTTGAACCACCCGAGTAGGAATTGTTCTTGTTCGCGGCGGCGGCGGCAGCGGCGGCCTTCCTGGCAGCCTCCTCAGCCTGGGCGGCAGCGAGGATCTCGGAATCGCGCTGAGCCATGAGCTCCTTGACGTCGTCGGAAAGACCGTTCAGCACGGTCTGGACTTCTTGCTGCTTGGCCTGCATATCCTGCATCTGAGCCGTCTGCTGGTCCTTGAGCTTCTCTAAGTCGGCTTTCTGCGACTCAAGCTCGGTCTTTTGCGCATCGAGCTCTTCCTGGATGGTCTGGATATCCTCGATGGCATCGCGGTCGCTCTTGTTGATCTTCTCAACGTAATGCGCGTTGGCGACGAGTTCCTCAAACGAACCAGAGGCCAGCAGCAGCGACAGGATGTTCGTGCCGCCGGACTTGTAGCTGGCGGCCACGCGATCGGAAAGGTCATTGCGCTTCTTCTTGAGCTCGGCCTTCTTTTCATCGATCTGGGCTTGCGTGTCGTCAATCTTGCCCTGGACATTCTCGATGTCGTTGAGGGTCTGGGCATTCTTGTTGGCCAGCGCCGCATACTCATTTGCGATGCTGTCGAGCTGGGCCTGAACCTCGTCGAGCTGGGCCTGGGCGGCATTCAGTTTATCGGTGGTTTCTTTGGAAGCCTCCGCCGCATGGGCGCGAGCGGGCAGGCCAAAAAGAACCGCCGCAGAAGCGGCGCCGAACAGGGCCTTGAGGGCAGTGCGGCGCGAGAGCTCCTGGGAAAGGATGGAATCGCTGTTTGGTGACATATGTACTCCGTTACATGTTTATTTATATGTCGCTCAACTCATACATATTAGCGTACATATGGCGCGTCCCAACGATTTCCACGAACGGCAGGAAACTACAAGGTCAGCGGCTCGTAAGCAAATGTCAAAGATAAGGTTATGCGTACGCAAGCTCTTCTATGAGTACGTTAGCACAATCCTCTGCTTTTCCTACAGTGCACGATTTGGGCGTCCCTGCCTGCGCTATACTCCCCTGAAGAAGTGTTCCTGATTCGATAGGAGACTACATGTCCAAAGCACTCGACCCCAAAGACACCTGTGTCCTCGTTACCGGTGGCGCCGGCTTTATCGGCTCGCACACCGTCGTTCAACTGCTCGAGGGTGGCTACCAGGTCGTCATCGTCGATGATCTCTCTAACTCCAGCGCCGTCGCCGTCGACCGCGTCAAGACCATCGTGGGCGACGAGGCCGCCAAGAACCTCA